>WTIP01000058.1 GCA_011525195.1 Flavobacteriales bacterium
TTATGAAACAAACCCTACTTGAACTCGACGGCCTAAGCAAATATTTTGGTCGTCTTCTGGTCTGTTTTTTTTATTTGGGCTTCCTACCAGTTGCTTCAAAAAAGAGATTTATAGTGTGCTGGCTCACGCGCTCATCTCCTTTAGATATTTTGTAATTTTGCCTTTTTAAAAAAGCGATGCAATTTCAACTGATTTCAGATTTTAAACCTACCGGCGATCAACCCGAAGCGATCAAAGAAATTGTTTCTCAATTTGAAAATCAGGATCCTTATGTAACCCTACAAGGCGTAACTGGCTCTGGTAAGACATTTACAATGGCGAATGCCGTTGAACGACTTCAACGCCCTACATTGGTCTTGGCCCACAATAAAACATTGGCCGCACAGCTCTACTCCGAATTCAAGCAGTTTTTTCCCAATAACGCTGTAGAATATTTTGTTTCCTATTACGACTACTATCAACCTGAGGCCTATATTCCAACTACGGGAACCTATATTGAAAAAGATTTATCAATCAATGAAGACATCGAAAAACTCCGTTTAAGCACTACCTCTTCTCTCCTTTCTGGGCGGAGAGACGTCTTGGTAGTAGCCTCAGTTTCTTGTCTCTATGGTATCGGAAATCCTGCAGAATTTGAAAAAAATGTAATCACTTTAGAGCGGGATCAGCAGATTTCAAGAACACAGTTGATGCATCGTTTGGTGCAAAGTTTGTACTCAAGAACCACCGCAGAATTTAGCCGTGGTAATTTTAGAGTTTTGGGAGACATTATCGATATTTTTCCTGGCTATGCCGATCTGGCCTTTAAAATTCATTTTTTTGGCGATGAAATAGAGCTCATTGAAGCATTTGATCCCATTGACAACAGAAAGCTTGAAAACTATGAAAAAGTCAATATTTACCCCGCAAATATCTTTGTCACCTCTCCCGATGTTCTTCAAAATGCCATTATTCAAATCCAAGAAGATTTGGTCAAGCAAATTGACTATTTCAGAGAAATCGGTAAGCCTTTAGAGGCAAAGCGTCTACAGGAGCGCACCGAATTTGATCTCGAAATGATTCGCGAATTGGGCTATTGCTCTGGAATCGAAAATTATTCGCGCTATCTTGACGGTCGGGCCCCGGGCACACGCCCTTTTTGTTTACTAGATTATTTTCCCAAAGATTACCTCATGATTGTAGACGAAAGTCATGTTACCGTTTCTCAAGTGCATGCCATGTACGGAGGTGACCGCAGTCGTAAAGAAAATCTGGTCGACTACGGGTTTCGCTTGCCTGCGGCCATGGACAATCGCCCCTTAAAATTTGAAGAGTTTGAAGCCCTCCAAAATCAGGTGCTTTATGTGAGTGCTACACCCGCCGATTATGAATTAGAAAAAACCGAAGGGGCTTTTGTAGAGCAAATCATTCGTCCTACTGGACTTTTAGATCCTGTAATTGAAGTGCGATCCAGCCTCAATCAGATCGACGATTTGATGGAAGAAATTCAAAAACGAACAGAAAAAGACGAAAGAACACTGGTCACTACACTTACCAAAAGAATGGCGGAGGAACTTACCCAGTATTTGAGCCGGGCGCAAATTCGTTGTCGTTATATCCATAGTGATGTAGATACTTTAGAACGGGTAGAAATCATGCAAGACCTGAGAAAAGGCTTATTTGACGTACTTATCGGGGTCAATTTGTTAAGAGAGGGCCTAGATTTACCTGAAGTGTCACTCGTAGCGATATTGGATGCCGATAAAGAAGGTTTTTTGCGGTCTAATAGATCCCTAACGCAAACTGTGGGGCGTGCAGCCCGAAATATTAACGGCAAAGCAATTATGTATGCCGATACCCTTACCCAAAGTATGGATAAAACAATAGAGGAAACCAATTACCGTAGAGCCAAGCAAATGGAGTACAATAAAGCCCACAATATCACCCCCAAGGCTTTAAATAAATCCTTGAACAATACCTTGGCTAAAAACTCTGTGGCTACCTATGCACAAGAACTCCAAACAAGGAAAGTTGCCGAAGAAAAAAGCCGCTATTTAACTAAGCCACAAATAGAGAAGAAAATTAAAGAAGTGCGTAAAGCCATGGAAGAAGCGGCAAAATCACTTGATTTTATTAAGGCGGCCAATTACAGAGATGAAATAAAAAGCCTTCAAGAACAATTGGAGTAATTCAGCTCCAACAATAAATAGAATATGATACAAAGCCTCAAATTGCTTCTAGTCGCTGGCTTATTCTTAACAAGCAGCTCTATATGTGCTCAAGAATTTAGAGCCGTTGTATTAGACAGCCTCAATCAATCTCCTGTTCCTTTTGCAAGTATTTACCTTAAATCTGGCAGTGGAGTCATAGCCAATGAAGAAGGACAATTTCGTTTGCCTTATCAGGTCGAAAATATTCCCAATGATACGCTATATATTTCCTGTATGGGTTATAAAACCCTCAAATATGCTGTAGATGAGCTTCAAGACAGCCTTTTTTTTCTCCCCCCTAAAGTCATCGCATTAAACTCAGTCATTTTAACAAATAAACAATTAAGTGCAGATCAAATTCTAACGGCAATTCAAGAAAATATTCCTGACAAATATGAACTGGGTGTAACAGAAAAAAAACTCTTTTTAAGAGAAACAGGAAATCAAGAATTTAAAAAGCTCAATATCAAAATTAAAAAATCATCTATAGCAGAATTCAATCAAAACTTTTGGGATAGTATACTAAAGAAGATCCCAAGAAAAAACACCTCCTTTGCAGAATTTGCAGGAAGGCTTTATGGTGATTTTAATGCCCAAAAACAAAAGCTTCAACTTTTTAAAGCACTTGAACTAGAAGACAAAAAAGCTACTGCACTCTTTGAAAATACAGAAGCCCTCTTTGATACCATACTTAAAAAAAATATCAAATCAACCTCTTATTTTAAGGTGCGTTCTGGGCTTATTGGAGGAAAACTAGAAGGTGATGCTTTTCAATCTGAACCTCGAGACACCTTGACTGTAAAAGAAAAAGAGCAAAAAAGAAAAGCTGCATTTTTAAAACAACAAAAAGAGCAGCTAACCCAATTTCTTAAAACCCTTTTTAAAGACGAAGAGTTTAATCTTATGGTTCTTACAAATTCCTCAAAGTATATTTTCAAAGTGGTAGACCTGACTTATTTTGGTTCTACACCTGTTTATATTTTGACTTTTGAACCCAAAAGAAATGCTGTCTATGCAGGAAGGCTATTTATTGATGCAGATCGCTTGGCACTCTTAAGATTAGAATATAAAAACATAAAAAATATCAGAGATTTTAGTCTACTAGGGGTTTCTTTTAAACAAGATATAAAAGAAGTCATTCTACAGTTTAAAAAAATGACAAATGGTAAATACAGTTTAGAGTATTTTGAATATACTACCGCGTTTGAGGGAGGGTTTGAG
>WTIP01000007.1 GCA_011525195.1 Flavobacteriales bacterium
CACTATCTATGGCTCTGAGAATACGCCTTTTGTCCAGATCGGAAATTTCAACTTGATCGATTTGGGGTTTAAAAAAAGCATAGGTTTTGTATTCAGAAAAATCTACAGACTGATCAAAATCTGAATAGACTTTTATGGTTGAACACGAATAAAAAAATAAAGCCGCCACAAAAATGAAAAGATACTTCATGAGTTATTTTTTATTTACTAATCTCAAAAATTATGCCGAAAAAATTAAGCCCTTTTGGGATCATACCCATATGGACAATGCCGGCAATTACTTTGGCAACAATACCCGCGTTTTAAATGATATTGTGCTGTAAATACTTTATATCCTTCTGGAGATAAATAAAAGTCATCCGCTTCTAAAGGAGGCAGTCCCTCGCTCATTTTTTAATGTATTTTTGACTATGACTTTATTTGCTTCATCCAAAAGTAGTATAAATCTCCCGCTTGATTCCTTTGAAGGTTACCAGATATCAATCAAACGTGAAGATTTATTACATCCTATTGTATCTGGAAATAAATTTAGAAAATTAAAATACAACTTTTTAAAATTCAGTAAGCAAAAGCAAATTGTGGTCCTCACATTTGGAGGTGCTTTTTCAAATCATCTTGCCGCAACAGCTTTTGCGGGTAAAGAAAGTAAAGTTCAAACGATAGGGATCGTACGCGGGGAAGAGTGGAAAACTAAAATTGCTCAGAGCAGCACCCTTGATTTTTGTCAAGCCCAAGGGATGCAACTGTATTTTGTTTCTCGAGAAGCATACAGACAAAAAGAAGCTTCGCCTTTAGTTCAAACTCTTATAAAAAAGGAGCATAACCTAAAAATTTTACCCGAGGGAGGGACCAACGCCTTGGCTGTAAAAGGATGTATGGAAATTCTTACACCTGAGGACCAAGTTTTTGACACCATTTGTTGTTGTGTCGGAACAGGAGGAACGCTGGCGGGTCTTATTGAGAGCGCCGCCACGACACAAAAACTAGTGGGTTTTTCGGCACTTAATAATCCAAATCTAGCTTTGGAGGTGAAAAAATACACCTCAAAAACCAATTGGCATATACAGGATCACTATACTTTTGGAGGATATGCCAAGTATACACTTGAATTAATTCAGTTTATCAACGCTTTTTATCAACAATATCAGATTCCATTGGATCCGATCTATACTGGGAAAATGCTTTTTGGTATTTTTGACTTGATTAAAACAAATCAATGGGTCTGGAAAAAAAAAATACTTGTAATTCACAGTGGTGGGCTTCAGGGAATTCATCCGATGAATCTTCAACTTCAAAAAAAAGGCCTTCCACAACTGTTGTATTCCTCCGACTGATTTTATTTGTCTTAATGATCCACTTAACTGCCTGTGGCAGCTCCAGAAAAATTATAGTTGAGCGCGAAGTAGCAGTTCCCATAAAGAAAAGTATTCAGGTTGCCCCTCCCCCAAAAGAGGCATTATCTGAGCCCGTGGTTACACCTCCTTTAAACAACAAAGAAAAAATACAGGCTTATATCGAGCGCTATGCACCCATTGCTCAAAAAGAAATGCTAGCCTCAGGTATTCCTGCAAGCATTACTATGGCGCAAGGGATTTTGGAATCTGGAATGGGCTATGGACGGTTGGCTGTGGAAGGCAATAACCATTTTGGCATCAAGTGTCATACCGAATGGGAAGGACAAAGAATCTACCACGATGACGACGAAAAAGGAGAGTGTTTTCGAGTCTATAAGGCCGCTGAAAATTCGTTTAAAGATCATTCAGAATTTCTTAAAACCAGAAGCCGTTACGCCTTTTTGTTTGAGTTGAAAGCGACAGATTATAAAGCCTGGGCAAAAGGATTGAAAAAGGCAGGTTATGCTACAGATCCACAGTATCCGGATAAATTAATTTCTTTAATAGAACGCTTTGATTTAGACCAGTTAGACGCGGACTATAAAAGCAAAGCCCTCACCCAAAATAAAAAACAAAAAAGGGACGACCTGATTCATAAAGTCCAAAAAGGCGATACACTGTATTCTCTCTCAAAATTATATGAAGTATCAGTAGAGCAGTTGGTCAAATACAATAAGATTAAAGATCAAAAGATTTATTTGGGTCAATCACTTTTAATTCCAACCAAACCTTAATTATGAACTACGAAAGAAGTAGCAGATTATTTAAAGCCGCTCAAGAGGTCATTCCTGGAGGCGTAAATTCTCCCGTACGGGCCTTTCATTCTGTGGGTGGGACACCGCTTTTTATCGAACGCGCGAAAGGTGCTTACCTCTATGACGCAGATGGTAATAGGCTGATAGATTATATATCGAGTTGGGGACCGATGCTTTTGGGCCATGCATACCCATCTGTAATAGAGGCAATAAAAGAGCGGGCAGATTCAGGAACTTCTTTTGGAACGCCTACTGCCTTAGAAACAGAAATCGCAGCACTTGCCATTTCTATGGTACCTAATATTGATAAGATTCGATTTGTAAATTCAGGTACTGAAGCATGCATGAGTGCTGTGCGCCTAGCGCGAGGAGCAAGTGGAAAAGAAAAATTAATCAAATTCGCGGGATGTTATCACGGGCACTCAGATGCTTTTTTAATTCAAGCGGGAAGTGGCGCTGTCACTTTTGGAAGTCCGAGTAGTCCTGGAGTTACAAAAGGGACCGCCAAGGATACCCTTTTGGCTCCTTATAATAATCTAGAAACCGTAGCCGCACTTTTTTCCTCTTATCCCGATGAGATTGCCGCTGTAATTATTGAGCCTGTAGCAGGAAATATGGGCTGTATTCCGCCAGCAGAAGGCTTTTTGGAAGGTCTGCGTAAGCTCTGTGATCAGTACAATACTTATTTAATTTTTGATGAGGTTATGACTGGCTTTCGACTAGCAAAAGGGGGCGCGCAAGAAGTTTTGGGGGTCAATGCAGACATCGTCACCTTTGGGAAAGTCATTGGCGGAGGATTGCCTGTAGGGGCTTTTGCTGCTCGTAAGGAAATTATGCAACACTTAGCTCCTGAAGGTCCAGTTTATCAGGCAGGTACATTAAGCGGAAATCCTCTTGCTATGGCGGCTGGCTATGCGATGCTTAAATCTATTGATCAAGAGACAGCTCTTTTTAACCGTTTATACGAGAAAACAGAGCGCTTACACCAGGGAATGGAAGCTGTCTTAGAACAAGCTTCGCTGCCTTACCAAATTAATCGTTTTGGATCTATGCTCTCTGTTCATTTTACAGAAGTTCCAGTAGTTGATTTTGAAACAGCAGCCTTGGGGAATAATAGTCATTTTAAAAATTATTTTCATGGAATGCTCAATCAGGGAATCTACCTCCCTCCCAGTGCCTTTGAAAGCTACTTTTTAAATGATGCCCTCACATTTGAGGATATTGAAAAAACCATAGAAGCGTTACAAATTGTG
>WTIP01000062.1 GCA_011525195.1 Flavobacteriales bacterium
ATTTTATACAAAGTTCTTAATTTTTAAAAAAAGTACCCCATTAAAGTCTACAAAAAAAATCATCCCTATCTACTAAAACTAACAACAATTTACTCAATGTGAGTAATTTAATACTTACTTTTGTAGGCTATGAATTCAGCCTTAAATGCGAAACTTTTTAATCAATTAAAACAACAGCTTCAAAATAAAAAAGTTGGGGTTAAAAGTGGTCTAAAATTAATCTGTGAGCTGCTGAATAAAGAAGTAACAACCTATGATTGGGTGGGATTTTATTTTGCTGATTTTGAAAAGCAATTACTCCATTTAAAGGCGTATTCAGGTGCCCCTACAATACATACTACAATTCCTTTTGGGAAAGGGATTTGTGGACAAGTAGCCCTTTCAAATGCGACTTTTCTAGTCCCTGACGTTAGTCAACAAGAAAATTATATTGCTTGCAGTGCAACAGTACGTTCAGAATTAGTCGTACCTCTTTTTGTAGAGGGAAAAAATATTGGCCAAATTGATATTGATTCAGAAACTCCTGATGCTTTTTCTGAGGCGGATGAGCTATTTTTAACATCAATTTGCGAATTGGTCGCACTAACCTATGGAAAACTATTAATACAATTGTAAAATCAATGAGTAATAAGAAAATTAAATCTGCCCTAATTTCTGTATTTGATAAAACTGGTTTAGAACCTTTATTAGAACGTTTAATTTCTCAAGGTGTCATACTTTTTTCTACAGGTGGAACCGAAACATTTATTCGAAATTTAGGACATCCCGTAAATGCGGTTGAAGAACTTACAGGCTATCCTTCTATATTAGGCGGTCGCGTCAAAACCCTCCACCCTAAAGTATTTGGAGGTATTTTAAACCGGAGTAGTGTTCCTAATGACCAATCGGAATTGGAACAATTTGAGATACCCGCATTTGATTTAATCGTAGTGGATCTTTATCCTTTTGAAAAAACAGTGGCTGGAAATGCAACAGAAAGTGAAATCATTGAAAAAATAGATATTGGAGGGATTGCCTTAATCCGTGCTGCGGCTAAAAATTTTAAGGATGTATTTTGCATTTCAAATAAAGAAGATTACGCCTCATTTATTGATCTGTATGACGCCTCTAATGGAGCTCCTGATCTAGCACACAGAAAAGCATTCGCCCTTAAAGCATTTCATACTTCTTCTCATTATGATACCGCGATTTTCAATTATTTTGACGACAAACAAGCACACCTCAAATTAAGTGTTGGAACATCAAAGGTGCTGCGTTACGGCGAAAATCCGCACCAAAAGGGTCGCTTCTTTGGCGCATTAGCGGATTTATTAGAACAGGTTCACGGTAAAGAAATCTCTTATAATAATCTTTTAGATATAGACGCAGCTGTAAATCTGATGCTTGAATTTTATGAAGGAAAACCCGCATTTGGAATACTCAAGCACAATAATGCCTGTGGTTTTGCAATTCGTGAAACATTGGCTGAAGCGTATCAAGCCGCTTTAGCCGCCGACCCCGTTTCGGCCTTTGGGGGCGTACTGATTTGTAATAAAACGATGGATTTTGAAACTGCACAAGCAGTTCATACACTTTTTTGCGAGGTTGTTATTGCACCTCACTATGATGAAAAAGCACTCGAATTACTCAAACAAAAGAAAAACAGAATCCTACTCATCCAAAAGCAAACCCTGCTCCCAGAGCAAACAGTAAGAACCTGCTTAAATGGTTATCTAGTTCAGGACAGAGATTCAAAGACTGATCAAAAAGAAGACCTCACCCAAGTCACTGAAGTAAAACCTACTGAAGCTGAAATTACAGATTTACTTTTTGCCTCTAAAATTAGCAAGCATACAAAGTCCAATACTATAATCTTAGCAAAAGACCAGCAATTACTCGCCTCTGGGACTGGACAAACTTCACGAGTAGACGCCCTGCATCAAGCAATTAATAAGGCCAAAAGCTTTGGCTTTGAATTGGAGGGTGCTGTCATGGCTAGTGATGCTTTTTTCCCTTTTCCAGATTGTGTAGAAATTGCAAATAAGGAAGGGATTCATGCCGTGATTCAGCCTGGAGGATCGATCAAAGACAAAGACTCAATTGCCTATTGTGATGCCCACCAAATGACAATGGTTTTTACAGGGATACGTCACTTTAAACATTAATTCATAATTTTATAAAATTTTAAGGCCTAATGGGATTTTTTACTGACGAAATTGCTATTGATTTAGGTACCGCAAATACCCTGATTATTCACAATGACAAAGTTGTTGTGAACAGCCCCTCTATTGTAGCAATAGACCGCACTACAAATAAGGTTATTGCAATTGGTCAAGAAGCCAATATGATGCAGGGTAAAACCCATGAAAATATTCGCACAATACGTCCTCTAAAAGACGGGGTGATAGCAGATTTTAATGCTTCTGAGCAAATGATCAGCCAACTGATTAAAAGTATTCCCAGCTTAAATCGGCGGTTTTTTTCTCCTTCTTTAAGAATGGTAATTTGTATCCCTTCTGGTATTACAGAAGTTGAAATGAGAGCCGTTAAAGAGTCTGCAGAGCGAGTCAATGGAAAAGAAGTTTACCTCATTCATGAGCCTATGGCCGCAGCTATAGGTATTGGAATTGATATTATGCAACCCAAAGGCAATATGATTGTTGATATTGGTGGGGGAACAACAGAAATTGCAATTATTGCCCTATCTGGTATTGTCTGCGATAAATCGATTAAAATTGCAGGGGATGTTTTTACCAGTGACATCATTAATTATATGCGCAGTAAGCACAATCTTTATGTAGGTGAACGCACTGCTGAAAAAATTAAAATTATTATTGGAAGTGTAGTTGAAGATCTTGAAAATCCTCCAGAAGAAATGTCAGTTCAGGGAAGAGATCTTTTATCAGGGAAACCAAAACAGGTGGTTGTCAATCATGGTGAAATTGCAAAAGCACTAGATAAATCTATTATAAGGATTGAAGACGCCATTATGGAAGCCTTGTCACAAACCCCTCCTGAGTTAGCTGCTGATATTTATAATACCGGTATTTACTTGGCTGGTGGTGGTGCACTTTTAAGAGGACTAGATAAGCGCCTTTCTCAAAAAACAGGCCTCCCTATCTATGTAGCTGAAGATCCACTTCAGGCTGTAGTAAGAGGAACAGGAATTGCATTAAAAAATACTGATCGATTTAAAACAGTATTGATTAAATAAGTTTGGCATGCAGCGAATCCTCAATGCGCTTCTCCAATTTAAAAATACAGTACTTTATTTATTCCTTTTACTGCTATCACTTCTTTTTATTTACAACCAAAGCCCATTCCATGGTTTTAGTTTAGAAAAGTATGGCTTTTATTTTTCCTCTAAATTATTTTCTACAAGTAAAAATATAAGCGCTTATTTTAATTTAAAAGACGTAAATAAAAAGCTTACAGAAGAAAACGAACAGCTTAAAAATTTTGAACTTAAGGAAAAAGATGTCTTGCTGTACCCTGAGGCACTAAGTCAAAAAAAGCGGTTCCCCTTTCGTGTAGTTAAAGCACATGTAATAAAAAATAGTTTTCAAAATCAGCGTAACTTTTTAATCCTAGATGTGGGTGAAAAAGATGGAATTCAACCCGAAATGGGCGTCATTTCAGCCAATGGTATTTTGGGGATTGTGCATTCGGTTTCTGAAAACTACGCTAATGTCATTTCGATTTTGCATCAAGATCTAAAAGTAAATGTAAGGACAACGAGTAGTCCCGCTTTTGGTTCTTTGCTATGGTCTGGACAATCCACTACTGAATTTCATATTGAAGACGTGGTTTCAAATGCAAAAATTGCAATAGGAGACACGGTAATTACTGGTGGGATGTCCTCTTATTTCCCTCTTGGAATCCCACTGGGAAAAATAACCCAGCTCGAAAAAAATGAGGGAAGTGGATATTATGCGATTGACCTCTCTCTTTTTAGTGATCCTTCACAAGTATATAATGCTTATGTGATCGAAAATAAAGATTTTAATGAACTCCAATCACTCCTAAAAAAATTACCACAGTGAAGCCGTCCTATATTATCTCGTTTCTATTATTAGTTCTTCTTCAGGTAGTCCTTTTTAACCACCTTCACTTATTTGGCGCTATCAACCCCATGCTCTATTTATTATTTTTTGTTTTTTATCGCTTTGAAAGTGATCAAACGCTATTAATTGCATTTTCTTTCCTGCTGGGTTTTTCTATCGATTTCTTATCACAAACAGGAGGCGCACATACTATTGCTACTTTGACAACGGGCTTTTTAAGACCCTTACTAATTAGGAATGCTTTTGGAATTACGGTAGAAACCCCACAAAGTTTTTTTAGTGATTCCAGAATACTCAATAAAGTATTTTTTCTCATACTGCTGGTATTTGTTCACCACCTACTGTATTTTATATTGGCTTATTTTAGCTGGGAATCACTTATTCTCATTCTCAAAAACACCTTTCTTACATTAATATTTTCATTACTTTTAATGGGCGTTACTCTAAGCTTTTACCCCGGTAAAAAATGATTCGGAAGTATATTTTATTAAGTTTTACTTTAGGGACTACTCTCGTTTTCTTAATTCAATTAGTAAAACTTCAAATCTTCAATCCAGATTATAACGACCTTTCACTCAATAATGCTGTTGAAAAAAGACCCATCTACCCTACAAGAGGATTAATTTATGACCGAAATGGTAAACTTTTGGTTGCCAACCAACCCGTCTATGACTTAATGGTTATCCCTGAAAACACAAGCTCATTTGACACCCTTGAATTACTCTCTTTTTTAGAATTATCAAAAGAAGAATTAAAAAACCGATTGATAAAAGCGCGTCGTTTTTCTACCAAAAAACCTTCTTCAATTGGTCGTCAAATAAGTAAGGAAAAGCAAGCCCTTTTCAAAGAAAAAATATGGAAATACGCAGGGTTTTATTTTCAGAAGAAAACCATCAGAGATTATACACTCCCCATTGCTTCAAATATTTTTGGATATACAAGTGAAATCAATTCCTTTGAACTGAAAACCAAATCAGACTATGATTTAGGAGAAATGATCGGGCGTCAAGGGATTGAAAAAACATATGAATCAAAATTAAAGGGAAAAAAAGGTTTTGAATTTTTTCAAAAAGATCGATTTAATCGAATTATAGGGACTTTTGAAGAGGGTGCCTTTGATCAAAATCCAGAAGCACCTGAAAATCTCACTTTGACAATAGACGCTGAACTTCAGTCCTATGGTACTGCTTTAATGAAAAATAAACGGGGTGGTATCGTTGTTTTAGAGCCGCAGAGTGGAGAAGTATTGGCTTTGGTTACAGCACCCAGTTATGATCCTAATTTAATGCTTGGAAAGAGTCGTACAGAAAACTTTAATACCTTAGTGAATGATACCCTAGCAAAGCCTTTATTTGACAGAGGGCTGCAGGCAGAGTACGCTCCAGGATCTCCCTTTAAAACTTTGAATGCTTTAATCGCCTTGCAGGAAAATATTATCACCCCAACAACACTTTTATCATGTAACCAAGGTCATTATTATGCACGAGGTGCCTTTATGAAATGTCATTGCCCAACAGGTACCACTAATAATTTACTCCGAGGCATTTACAATTCATGTAATAGCTACTTTGCCAAAACCTATGTGAAAATATTAGAAAATGATGAGAGTACGGCGGTAAGTCTTGATCGCTGGAAAACACATCTTGAAAAATTTGGGCTAGGAAACTATTTGGGCTATGACCTGCCAATTGGAAAAAGAGGTTTTATCCCCGGTAGTGACTACTATGACCGTTGGTATCAAAAAGGACGGTGGGGACCTACAACAGTTATTTCTAATGCAATTGGTCAAGGGGAGATCTTGACCACCCCGATTCAAATGGCAAATTTTACTGCTGTAATTGCAAATAGAGGTTATTATATCAAACCCCATTTTAGAAAAATTAAAGACAAAAAAATTAAAGACTCTCTATATCCTAAAAATTTTACCTTAATAGAAGCGCGTCATTTTGAGACTGTCATTGAAGGAATGGAAGAGGTTGTTGAAAAAGGGACCGCTCGGATTGCCAAAATACCTGGCATAGCTGTTTGTGGTAAAACTGGAACGGCAGAAAATTTTATTCGCCTCAATGGCGAAAAAACCCAGCTTACTGATCATTCTATTTTTGTTGCTTTTGCACCGAAAGAAGATCCTAAAATTGCGCTTGCTGTTTTTGTAGAAAATGGCTATTGGGGTGCGCGTTGGGCAGCTCCTATCGCGAGTTTAATAATAGAAAAATATTTAAATGGAACCGTCAAAAGAAGCTGGCTTGAAGACAGAATGATCAATGGCAGCCTAATGACCGAATATATGAAACCTCTTTCAGGAATGCCTTTCGAGATCAATGAATAATTCTCTCCTGTACCGTCTAGATTGGATCAGTCTGCTTATTTATCTTTTATTAGTAGGTTTTGGTTTACTCAATATCTATTCCTCAACCTTTCAAGAATTTGGGCTTGCTTTTTCAGACCTCTCCGCAAACTCTGGAAAACAATTTTGGATTTTTATTGCTTGCCTATTTGTTATGCCTTTTGTGCTCTATCTGAAGTCCAATTTCTTTGAGCATTTTTCCTATCTCTTTTATGCACTTTCAATAGTGGGCCTTATTGGACTTTTTATTTTTGGTCAAAAAATAGCGGGCGCTACCTCTTGGTATAGTATTGGGGGGTTTGGTTTACAGCCTTCAGAATTTGCGAAAATCACTACTGCATTAGTCCTTTCCGAATTTCTAAGTGGAATTCAAAAAGACATTAGTAAACGTAACGATTTTTTAAAAGTTCTTTTTTTCATCCTATTGCCCGTATTTTTAATTCTCCTTCAGCCAGATGCTGGCTCCGCACTGGTCTTTTTTGCACTATTCTTTGTCCTCTTCCGCGAGGGTTTGCATCTAAAATGGTTATTTCTAGCACTTGGTATATTAGCAGTCTTTCTCGCCACCCTCCTCTTTAAACCTTTGATTGTATGTGCTGCATGCGTTTTTATTTTATTTACTGCCTTACTCCTAGGAAGAAAAAGAAGAAGAAAAATAAATCCACGTCTTTATATAATTATGGGGGTGAGCTGTATCGCTTTCAGCTATTCTGTAGACTTTATTTTTAATTCTGTTTTTGAACAACGCCACCGTGACCGTTTCAATATCATTCTGGGTTTAGAAACAGATACTAGGGGAATCGGTTACAATATAAATCAATCAAAAATTGCAATTGGTTCTGGAGGTTTTTCTGGAAAAGGATTTTTAAATGGTACCCAAACAAAAGGAGGTTTTGTCCCAGAGCAACACACAGATTACATCTTCAGTACAATAGGAGAAGAGTGGGGGTTTTTAGGGAGTAGTTGTGTCGTTCTTCTTTTTACGCTCTTTATTTTCAGAATTATCTATCGTGCTGAAAAACAAACCAGTGCCTTTAGGCGGATCTACTCATATGCTTTTGCTAGTATCTTGTATTTCCATTTCTTTATCAATATTGGAATGACTTTAGGACTGGTGCCAACTATAGGGATTCCGTTACCCTTCATCAGCTATGGCGGGTCTAGTCTTATGGCTTTTAGTTTGATGTTTTTTATCTATTTAAATTTAGATTCTAACCGCCTAACTTAAGTCAATTTCGTACATCTAGGAGGTCTCTTAGACTATTACCGAGGGTCATAAAAGCTAAAACAAGGGTCATAATAGCCATGCCGGGAAGCAAGGCTAAATAGGGCTTGCCTAAAAGTAAATACCTAAAATGGTCTTTGACCATACCCCCCCAACTCGGCATTGGAGGTTGCGCTCCAATCCCTAAAAAACTGAGCCCGCTTTCCATCAAAATAGCACTGGCAAAATTAGCTGCTGAAATAACAATTAGAGGAGGAACCACTAAGGGTAGTATGTGCGTTGTTAGAACTTTAAAATTTGGAAACCCCAGCACACGACTCGCTTGTATAAAGAGAGCTTCTTTTATTGATAGTACCTGACCTCGAACTAAGCGCGCTACTTCTACCCACATGGTAAGTCCTACCGCAACAAAAACTTGCCAGTACCCACGTCCAAGGGCCAAAGTAATGGCGATGACCATTAAGAGTGTAGGTACTGACCAGACAATATTTATTAACCATAGTACCAGCCGATCAATCCACCCTCCATAATACCCCGCTAGTGCCCCTAAAATCAACCCTATAAAAAGTGAAATAAAAACAGCCACAAAGCCAATAGATATTGAAATTCGGGAACCTATGAGTAACCGACTGAGTAAATCTCTCCCGTATTTATCTGTGCCAAGGATAAACCGCTTTTGATAAACAAATTGATCCTTAATTTGGTCTTTTGTCAAGCCCTTAGGAAATTGATCCAAACTGATTTTTTCAAAATAAGTTGTTGTATTCCCATATCTTTTAAACTCCAAAAAGTCATCGTGCCATTTTAAGCTACTTACGGGTATTTCTTCATTGGCATTATCAGATCCCCAAAATAAAGAATAGGTACTCTTGTCTGAGGATCGGGGAAGAAGGAGAAGCTGGCAGCTAAATCCAGGTGGTTTTGAATGAATTGAGAGGTGCATCTGGTTGGCATATTTTGTTTTATCTGGCGCCAAGACATAGGCAAATATAGCTAAAAAAGCCACCATAAGGATAAAAAATGCACTGACTAGGGCCCATGCATCTTTTTTAAACCCTTTAAAAAAGCGTTTGAAATTCAAGTGGTATTAGTTTGAATCTTTGACTTCAGCAATAGGTTTTTCAATCCCTAGTTGCGTACTAAGGTCTTTGAGAATCTCAACTGCTTCAGAAATATAGGGGTCTTTTTTTAATGACTTCTCCCAGCGTTCTCTTTTCTCTTTTAAGTCCTCATTGGGAGGGGCTGTAGCCGCTGCCTCTGGAAGCCACTGAAATTCAAGATTTGATTCAAATTCTGAAAGTTTTTCAAAGCGCTCCGCATATTTTTTGTCTGAATCTCTTTTATTCGTATAAGATTCATAATCTAGAAAATAACGCGTATCGTCTTGTTGAGTTTTTATCCAACTCGCTTGCTCCTCGATAAGTGTAACAAATGAATTTTCTTCTAAGCGCTGTTGGCTGCGCTCTACGGTATAGGCAAAAGAATTAAATTCAGATAATGGCGTATAGGAAGCGGGCGTAATTCGGTCCCAAGAAAGTGGGTTGTCTTGATCTTTTTCTCCCATCTCTACTTCTGCATAGCGATCAGGAAAAACAATATCGCTTTTCACCCCTTCTAACTGTGTTGATAAGCCATTGATTCTGTAAAATTTATCCGTTGTGACTTTGAGCGCTCCCAAATCACCATAGGTCCCACCAGAAATCATCCGATTCAGATCAATCACATTTTGAACAGTCCCTTTTCCAAAAGTCTGTTTACTCCCCAAAATAATGGCGCGATTATAATCTTGTAGTGCTGCAGCTAGAATTTCTGAGGCTGAAGCAGAAAATTCATTCACCAATACCACCAAAGGGCCGTCCCAAATAATACTGGGATCTGTATCTTTTAAAACCTCTTTTCTGCCTCCTGTACTTTTAACTTGTACCACAGGTCCTTCATCAATAAAATAACCTGTCATATCAACTACTGTTTTTAAAGAACCTCCTCCGTTATTTCTCAAATCAAGAATAATCCCTTTAACCATATTTTTTTTGAGCTGTTCTAATTCTTTTTTTACATCAGTTGCTGCATTACGCTGATTGTAATCTTGAAAATTGATGTAAAATTTGGGCAGTTCGATTAAGCCATATACCCCAGATTGATCTCTAATTAGAGAGGAACGCGCATAGGTTTCTTCAAGTTCAACTACATCCCGTGTCACTGTCACTACCTCTATAGTACCATCTACTCTTTTAACTGTTAGATAAACATTTGTACCTTTAGGGCCTTTTATGAGTTTGACTGCATCGTCAAGCACCATGCCTGATATATCTACTGGTTCCTCATCCTCTTGCCCTACTTTTAAAATAGCATCCCCTACTTCTAATAATTCGTCTCTCCAAACAGGGCCTCCTGAAATTACTTCTACAATCTTGACTTGTTGATTTCTCTTACTTAATCGGGCGCCGATTCCTTCGAATTTCCCCGACATGCTGGTATCAAATCGATCTTTGTCAGAGGGGGCTAAATAAAAAGTGTGCGGGTCAAATTGAACGACAATTGAATTAATATAAATTGAAAACCAATCTTTACGCTTGAGTTCTTGATAATTTTCAAAGAAATAGGTCATATTTTCTTTGATATCCGCTCTGGCTTGAGCCTCTAAAGCTTGATCTGAACTCAGAACAAAAGTGGAGTCTTTTGCTGCCTGTTTTAATTCATCGTCTTTTTTAGAAGTGAAATTTTGTAAAGCATTTAATTTGAATCGCTTTCTCCATATCTGCTTTAATTCCAAGAGACTATTCGCATAAGTAGCTTTTTCAAAATCCAAATCGATTTCTTCTTTTTTTGAAAAGTCGAAGGGCTGCTCAAGAAGTTCCTGATAAAAACCTTCAACCTGATCCATTCGTTCAACTAGTTTCGTGTAGGTTAAATCAAAAAAACGCAATTCGGCATTTTTAATTTGATCATCTATCTCGTACTTGAAAGATTCAAAACTGTTGATGTCTGTTTGAAGGAAAAAACGACGTTGTCCGTCTAAATTAGTCAGATAGTCTTCATAAACCTCTTCTGAAAAATTATCATCCATCTCCTTTGGACTGTAATGTCCCCGTTCGAGTACATAGGATATAATTTCTATTAGAAGTTTGTCTTTATTGGGATCTTCGTTTTTTAAATTAAAACCAAAAACTAAACCACTCGCAAGAATGAGCCCAGAAAGCCAAATAAATGATCGCATAGGTAATCGTTTTATTTTCACAGCTTTTAAAGGTAATGATTATTCGTATTAATTGTGTTAATAATCTTTTAAAACCAGAACAGACAAAAGATTGCTTACCTTAGCAATTTAGGATTCGTATGAAAAAAAAGCCTTTAATTTTAGTCACCAATGACGACGGGATTACAGCACCTGGAATTCGTAATCTGATTGAACTCATGAATGAAATGGGTGAGGTTGTTGTTGTTGCACCAGACAGTCCGCAATCTGCTATGGGTCACGCAATAACGATTAATTCTACCTTACACTGTGAAAAGATTAAAGTCACAGACGGTCCTCAGCTTGAATACAGTTGCTCAGGAACTCCCGCTGACTGTGTAAAATTAGCGGTCAATGAACTTTTAGATCGTAAACCAGACCTCTGCGTTTCTGGAATCAACCACGGCTCAAATTCATCTATTAATGTAATTTATTCAGGTACCATGAGTGCCGCTGTAGAAGCAGGCATAGAAGGAATTCCTGCCATTGGTTTTTCGCTCTTAGACTTTAATTGGAATGCAGATTTCAAACCACTTAGAAACTATATTCAGCAAATTACACGAGAAGCCTTAAAAAATGGAATCCCAAAAGATGTGGTTTTAAATGTAAACTTTCCCAAACTAAAAGAAAAAGACATTAAAGGCATCAAAATCTGTAGGCAAGCAAAAGCCTCTTGGGTAGAAGAATTTGACAAGAGAACAAATCCTATGGGTAGAGAATATTATTGGCTTACGGGAACTTTTATCAATGAAGACAAAGGAGAAGATACGGATGAATGGGCCTTAAAAGAGGGTTATATTTCTATTGTACCAACCCAATTTGACCTTACTGCACACCACAGTATTCAACAATTAAATACATGGAATTTATAAAAGACAAATATTTCTTTTGGGGCATAATTGCAGGTTTGCTCTGGACCAGTTTTGGAGTGATCATACTGGTTTTTTTACTTTCAGATGCAACAATGGAGGCTACTTTTTCCTATCTCTATGAACAAAGACGACTCGGTGGGCTTATTTCAATGGCGGCCTTAATTAATCTTCCTATTTTTTTCATTGCCCTTCGAAAAAATAAATTCCCTTTTGCTGCAGGGATTGTTGCTATATCGATTATTACAGTAATTTTTATTGCGCTTTTAAAACTCAATTAAAACACTTTTCAAGTGAAATATTACCTAATTTCTGGTGAAGTATCAGGTGATTTACACGGTGCAAACTTAATTAAGGCTTTAAAAAAAGTAGATTCACATGCCCAATTTAGAGCCTGGGGAGGCGAATTGATGAAAAAAGAAGGGGCTGTTTTGGTCAAGCATATTAAAGATTTGGCCTTTATGGGTTTTTGGGAAGTCTTTCTTCATTTACCCTCAATTTTAAAGAACCTAAAGCATTGTAAAAAAGATATATTAGCCTATCAACCAGATGTTATTATTTATATTGATTATCCAGGGTTTAATTTAAGAATCGCTGAATGGGCAAAAAAGCGTCATTTTAAAAACCACTACTATATTAGTCCGCAAGTATGGGCCTGGAAAGAAAATAGAGTGCAAAAAATAAAACACGCTTTAGACGCGCTTTATGTGATACTTCCTTTTGAAAAAACGTTTTACGAAAAAAAACACAACCACAGCGTTCATTATGTAGGAAATCCTTTAATAGAGTCGATCCCCAACTACCCCAAAGACCCAGATTTTCTTAAAAAACACAAGCTTTCTACTTCAAAACCCATAGTGGCCCTTCTTCCGGGAAGTCGATCTCAAGAAATTAAAAAAATGCTGCCTCTTTTTATCGAAGTTGCTCAGCATTTTCCAGATTATCAATTTGTGGTTGCGGCACTTAATACGATTCCCAAAAATACATATCAAAGTCTCGTCAAAAATACCTCTGTAAAATTGGCTTATGAGGCTACTTATGACTTATTACAACATAGTATAGCAGCACTTGTAACAAGTGGGACAGCAACTTTAGAGACCGCTCTTTTTAATATTCCTCAACTGGTCTGTTATAAAACGAGTACCCTTACTTACTGGATTGCCAGCATGATTATTAAACTAAAATATATCTCTTTAGTCAACCTTATATTAGACCAAAGGGCACTCCCAGAATTTATTCAAAGAGAGTGTACTCCCAATAACCTCATTAAAGAATTAAAAAATCTACTTCAAACTGAAAATAAATCACAAAAGGATCTTTCTAAAAAACTAGAAATGGCTTTAGGAACCTCAAAAGCCAGTAGAGAGGTAGCACAATATATTTATAAGGCCATTCACTAAAGAATTTCTTATTTAAGCTTGTAAATTAGGGGAATGAAACTG
>WTIP01000138.1 GCA_011525195.1 Flavobacteriales bacterium
TGAAGGAAGGTCATTTTGCAGTTTATAATAGTCCAAAAAGGCGTCCTGATGAACATAGATTTCAGTGACAGAATTAGTCACTACAGGGTGTTCTTTAAGACTCTGATGGCGTTCGATAATTTGGACTTGTGCATTTTGGTCTACAATAATTAAATTTCGGGGTTGTAACCAGAGTGCTTTTTCAGTCCCAGAGGAAAAATGAATAATTTCAATAGGCTTCTCTGCCACTGTGCTTTTGGGAATATAGATATAAGCCCCCTCTTTGGCATAAGAGGTATTAAGCGCAGTCATACTCTCCCCTTGAGGCGCTATTTTATTAAAATAAGAATCTATTACAGTTTTGTATTTTGGTTTTGAAAGTGCTGCTGAGAGCAAACAAACATCTAATCCGTCATGGGTCGTATTGGAAAGAAAGGGACTATAAACTCCATCAATAAAAATTACCTTATAGGTGTCGGTATCATAGAGAAAATATTTTTTTACCTCATTGACATCTATACTGCGTTCTGACTTTGGGAAAAGGGCATAATCTCTTCGAAGTAAGGCTTCTAAAGAAGTGTATTTCCAGGCTTCTTCTTTTTTAGATGGAAATCCTTTTTCTTCAAAAACCTTTAAAGCATTAGAGCGCTCTTGGTACACATTGTCTGAAGCATTCAGATCTTCTTCAAAAGCGAGGTGAGAAGAAATGAGTTTTTCTTTAAATTCCATCTGTTGCCAATTCTTTAATCCAATCGTATCCTTTGGCTTCTAATTCATGTGCCAATTCTTTTGTGCCAGATTTTACAATTCTTCCATCAAAAAGAACGTGTACAAAATCAGGAACGATATAGTCCAATAAGCGTTGATAGTGGGTAATGACAATAGTGGCATTGTCTTTACTTTTTAATTTATTGACCCCATTGGCTACAATTTTAAGGGCGTCAATATCTAAGCCTGAGTCTGTTTCGTCTAAGATAGAGAGTGAGGGTTCTAACATGGCCATCTGAAAAATCTCATTGCGCTTTTTTTCTCCTCCTGAAAAGCCTTCATTTAGTGAGCGAGATAAAAATTTAGAATCAATCTCTAACAGCTGTGCTTTTTCACGAATTTTTTTTAGGAGTTCTCCAGCAGGCATTTCCTCCATCCCCTTCGCTTTTCTATTCGCATTGAGGGCCGTTTTAATAAAATTTGTTACTGTTACGCCAGGGATTTCAACAGGATATTGAAAAGAAAGAAAAATACCTTCATGTGCGCGTTCTTCAGCGCTTAATTCAGCTAAATCTTTTCCTTTCAAAAGGAGTTTCCCTTCTGTTATCTCATAGTCTTCATTCCCTGCAATGAGAGAGGACAAGGTACTTTTCCCTGAGCCATTAGGGCCCATAATAGCGTGGATTTCCCCCGCCTTAACATCCAAGTCTATTCCTTTAAGTATAGCTTTACCCTCAACTTGAGCGTGTAAATTTTCAATTGTTAACATAGCTTTTTTTTATCCTACTGATCCCTCCAGGGAAATTTCCAATAATTTTTGTGCCTCTACAGCAAATTCCATCGGGAGCTTATTTAAAACCTCTTTGCTAAACCCATTGACAATTAGGGCGATGGCTTTTTCAGTATCGATTCCTCTTTGGTTACAATAAAAGATCTGATCTTCTCCGATTTTACTTGTTGTGGCCTCGTGTTCTATCTGGGCTGAATTGTTTTTTGCTTCTATATAGGGAAAGGTATGTGCTCCACATTCATTACCCATAAGAAGCGAATCACACTGAGAAAAATTTCTCGCATTTTTCGCTCTTGGACCTACTTGTACAAGGCCTCGATAGCTATTTTGTGATTTTCCTGCTGAAATCCCTTTAGAAATAATCGTACTTTTTGTATTCTTCCCTAGGTGAATCATTTTTGTTCCAGTATCTGCTTGCTGGAAGTTATTCGTAACTGCTATTGAATAAAATTCTCCCACAGCATCATTCCCTTTTAAAATACAGGAGGGATATTTCCAGGTAACGGCAGATCCTGTCTCTACCTGAGTCCAAGAAATTTTAGCACGGTCATGGCAAATTCCACGTTTGGTGACAAAATTATAGACCCCTCCTTTTCCTTCTTTGTCTCCAGGGAACCAATTTTGCACTGTCGAATACTTGATTTCGGCATCGTCTAAGGCAATGAGTTCTACTACTGCAGCGTGTAACTGATTCTCATCTCGAGAAGGCGCGGTACACCCCTCTAAATAGCTAACATAACTCCCTTGATCTGCTATTACTAATGTACGTTCAAATTGACCTGTCCCCGCTTGATTTATTCTAAAATAGGTAGAGAGCTCCATGGGACAGCGGACCCCTTTTGGAATATAGCAAAAGGACCCGTCTGTAAAGACTGCGCTATTGAGGCCTGCATAGTAGTTGTCTTTGGGAGGTATAACACTCCCTATGTATTTTTTTACGAGTTCAGGATGCTCTTTTATCGCTTCTGTAATCGAACAAAAAATAATCCCTTTTTCCGCTAAGGTTTCTTTAAATGTAGTCGCTACCGAGACCGAGTCCATCACTATGTCTACAGCTACTCCTGATAGTTTTTTCTGCTCTTCAATAGAAATTCCGAGCTTTTCAAATGTTTTAAGTAATTCGGGGTCTACCTCATCCAAGCTGTTGTATTTAGGTTTTGACTTGGGTGCTGAATAATAAGAAATCGCCTGTAAATCTGGCTTTTTATATTTGACATTTGCCCACTCTGGCTCTGTCATTTCTGACCAAGACTCAAAAGCCTTCAAGCGCCATTCAGTCATCCACTCAGGCTCTCCCTTTTTTTCCGAAATCTTCCTGACGACCTCTTTATTCAAACCACTAGGAAAGGTATCCGAGTCGATATCGGTATAAAAACCATACTCGTATTCTTTGGTCTCTAGTTCTTTTTTTAATTCTTCTTCTGTATACGCCATTTTCTTTTTTTAAAGCGAAAAACTTTCTCCACAACCGCAGGTTCTTTGCGCATTTGGATTATTAAATACAAATCCTTTGCCATTGAGTCCTCCAGCATATTCTAAAGTAGTCCCCACCAGGTAAAGCAGACTTTTTTTATCTACTAAAATCCGAACTTCATTGTCTTCAAATAGTTGATCATCCTGCTCCAGGTGCTGGTCAAATTTTAGTTCATAGGAAAGTCCAGAACACCCACCGCTCTTAACCCCTACTCGAACATAATCTTTCGATGGGTCAAAACCTTCTTCTTTCATGAGTATTGCTACTTTTTCTCTCGCTGTTTTAGCAACCTTTATCATCTAATAAAGAATTAATCTAAATAATATGCAAATATAGCGTATTTAATACGATTTTCTTAGTTAACTGATTGATTTGCCCTATGCTTTAATTGGGTTTCTAAATCCTCGTTTAAAATCTGAGAAAA
>WTIP01000068.1 GCA_011525195.1 Flavobacteriales bacterium
CATCCGTTCTCCCATCAGCAGGTTTGGGCATGATTTCAAAGTTGGTTACACTTTACGCGCCGTGACGATTGGAAGTACCGATACAGTCAGATCCCGTATCTCCACCACCAATAACCACAACATGCTTGTCTGTGGAATTGTACTTGGCTTCTCTTTGGTGTTGTCCATCTACGGCTTTATTGTTGTGGGGTAAAAAGTCCATCGCTTGAACCACGCCGTTAAGATCAGCTCCTGGGATAGGGAGTTCTCTTCTTACTGTAGCTCCCATACATAAGAGAACAGCGTCGTTTTCTGCCTCTAGTTGTTCGGCTGATATGTCTTTCCCAATTTCAGTATTTACGACAAAGTCAATCCCTTCAGCTTCGAGTATAGCCAAACGTCGATCGATAACATTTTTTTCCATCTTAAAGTCAGGAATGCCATAGCGTAACAATCCGCCTATTTTGTTGTCTCTTTCGTATACAGTTACTTTATGTCCAGCACGATTCAATTGCTGTGCAGCAGCAAGACCCGCTGGTCCAGATCCAATAATAGCAACCTTTTTTCCTGTTCTTTTTTTTGGTTGAATAGGTTTTATCCAGCCTTCTTTAAAACCACGTTCAACTATATATTTTTCTATAAGTTCAATTGAAACGGGGGGGTTAACAATTCCTAAAACACATGCTTCCTCACATGGAGCAGGACAAAGTCTTCCTGTGAATTCAGGGAAATTATTTGTACTGTGTAAGATGTTTAAAGCACGCTCCCATTCGTTATTATATACTGCATCATTGAAATCAGGAATTAGATTTCCTAGTGGACAACCACTATGACAGAAAGGAACTCCACAATCCATACAACGAGCTCCTTGTTCATTTAATTGTTCATTTTCTGGAGCAATTGTAAATTCATTGAAATTTTTTATTCTTTTTTTTGGATCCATTACAGGTTCATTTAACCTATCAAATTCCATGAAACCTTTTGTCTTTCCCATTATCTATATTGATTTTTCAATTTTTTCTTCAGCTAACATTTGAAGAGCTCTTTTATAGTCTGTTGGCATCACTTTTATAAATTTACTAGAGGATTCAGACCAGTTTTTAATTATTTCGTTTGCCTTTTTACTTTTTGTATAATTTAGATGGTTTTGAATAAGCTCTTTTAAATTTTCTTTATCAGAATCTTGTAAATCTTCTAATTCAACCATTTCCAGATTAAATTTTTTCTCATCAAATATCCCCCTTTCATTGAAAAGATATGCAATTCCTCCACTCATACCAGCAGCAAAATTTCTTCCAATTTCACCCAAAATTACTGCAATACCACCAGTCATATATTCACAACCGTGATCACCAATGCCTTCTACAACAGCTTTTGCTCCTGAATTGCGAACGCAGAAACGTTCACCAGCTATTCCATTTATATAGGCTTCGCCTTTTGTTGCGCCATAGAGTGCAACATTTCCAATAATAATGTTTTCATGTGCTGTAAAAGTTGACTTTTCTGGTACCTTAGCAACTAAGGTAGCTCCTGAAAGACCTTTACCAAAATAATCATTCGCATTTCCCTCAACTTTCATAAACAATCCATGAGTTGCAAAACCGCCAAAACTTTGTCCAGCTGTACCATTAAATTTTAAGCTTAATGTATGTTTAGGAAGTCCACCAGCACCATGAATTTTAGATATTTCATTACTCAAAATTGCTCCAACAGTTCGATTTGTATTTTTTATACGATATTCTAAATGCTGCTCTTCTTTTCTATATAAAGCAGGGTGTGCCTGACTCAAAATATCAAAATCTAATACATTTTCTAGTTGGTGGTTTTGATTTTGTGTATTCCTTTCTTTTACGTGCTTTGGGACTTTTGGCTTATGTAGGATATTTGACAAATCAATACCGTGAGCCTTGTAATGATTAATAGCTTTTCTCATGTTAAGTTTTTGTGACTGTCCAACCATTTCATCTACTGTTCTGAAACCAAGTTCTGCCATTATTTTTCGTAACTCTTCAGCCACAAAATACATGTAATTAATTACGTGTTCCGGTTTGCCTTTGAAATTTTTTCTTAAGTTAGGATCTTGCGTGGCAATTCCTACAGGGCAAGTATTCAAGTGACAGGCGCGCATCATTATACATCCAGAAGCAATTAGTGGAGCTGTTGAAAATCCAAATTCTTCAGCCCCTAATAAACAGGCAATTGCAACATCTCTTCCAGTTTTCATTTGACCATCACATTCTAAAACAATACGACTTCTTAAATCGTTTAGTACAAGTGTTTGTTGAGCTTCAGCGATTCCCAGTTCCCAAGGAAGACCAGCATGTTTTAAAGAAGTTAGAGGAGAAGCACCTGTTCCACCATCATATCCTGAAATTAGAATAACGTCTGCTTTAGCTTTTGCTACTCCTGCAGCAATTGTTCCTACACCAACTTCTGATACAAGTTTTACGTTTATTCTAGCTTCTCTGTTAGCATTTTTTAAATCATAAATTAATTGTGCTAAGTCTTCAATTGAATAAATATCGTGATGTGGTGGTGGAGAAATTAAACCAACATATGGAGTAGAATTTCTAACAGAAGCAATGTAAGGGTTTACTTTAGGACCAGGTAATTGTCCACCCTCCCCAGGCTTGGCTCCTTGTGCCATCTTAATTTGAATTTCTTTCGCCGAACTTAAATAATGACTTGATACACCAAACCGTCCAGAGGCTACTTGTTTTATTGCAGAGTTTCTAAGATTTCCGTCACGATCGGGTTGAAAACGACGGATATCTTCACCGCCCTCACCTGAATTACTTTTTCCACCAATTCGATTCATTGCGATTGCGAGGTTTTCATGTGCTTCTTGGCTGATTGATCCTAAAGACATAGCACCTGTTTTGAATCTTTTTACAATCTCTGTCCATGGTTCAACTTGGTCTATTGGTATAGGATCAAAACTAGAAAACTCAAAAAGCCCTCTAAGGGTCATCAATTTTTCATTTTGATCATTGATCATTTTTGAAAAGGCCTCATAACTATCAGGTTTATTTTGGCGTACCGCTTGTTGTAATGTTGCAATTGTTTTGGGATTTACAACATGAGCCTCCCCGTCTCTTCGCCATCTGTAGTCACCACCAATTTCAAGTGGAAGTCCAATTTTAGATTCATGAATATAGGCTTTTGTGTGCCTTAGATTGATTTCTTTTTCTATTTCATACAATCCTATACCTTCAATTCGAGTAGCAGTATTACAGAAAAAATGGTTAATAAACTTTTTAGATAAACCTAATGCTTCGTATATCTGTGCTCCCCTGTATGAGTGTAATGTAGATATGCCTATTTTGTTCATCACTTTTATTATTCCTTTCGCTATTGCATTATTAAAATTATCGATTG
>WTIP01000132.1 GCA_011525195.1 Flavobacteriales bacterium
TCAACTATAACTTAGTTAGTCAACCAATTTATTCAAGGTTTTTCATTTACACCAATGGATACAATCCAAATCCCCTCTTATCCTATGTAAACCATATCTTTACAGGAGATTTCACAATCCTGTTTTAGGGGGTGGTTGTGTGGGGTTTGTGTGGATACGTGATTGGGACTGTATCTGTCCCATCCCTAAGGATTGGGACATTGGGACACGTAAAAAGCTAAAAACTTTCTCTAGTAGAAGATTTATTCTAGTAGTGGTGGGTTTTGTAGAATGGTTTTTTACTAGAGTTAATAGGTTGTATATTTAGATATAACCCAAATATTTCATTTATTTGAATGCATATAAAAATAAAACTCATCGGATAAGATCAGCATCATTTGATTGGATCTGATCAATGAAAAATGATGTGTAATAGAATTAATGACACCAACATTCCCAGGCCTATTCCCGCAATTTGTTTTGAAGCGGTTTGAAAAAATACTCTTGGACTTTTAAATCCTGTTTTTGAAAACACAACAATCAGGAAAAAACCGATGAGTATGATCCACATGGCCCTGACAAAATAATTCATCTCCGGGAAGAAAGACTTGAAAATAAACTGGAAGAGTAAGGTGAACAAAAAAGCCGCAAATGTGACCTTGTGTTGGGGAGCCACCAAAAAAACTGCAGCGCAAATAACCACCACAATCCCGCAATTGATATAATACCGAAGTTCATTCAACGTGTGCGTAAATGCAGCATTAGGATCCGAAAACTTGAGATAAAGCAACAAGATACCCACTGTTACGCCGGTGATAAAACTGAATAAAATGGCACGTCTTCCGGCTTCCACCATTTGGGCGTCACTTGCGTTTTTGTGGAGGTATTCTTTGTAGATATCAACAGACCACAATGTGGCCAAGGAATTGAATGTTGAATCGACCGTACTCATCAAGGAGGCAAACAAAGCACACAACACCAAACCTTTTGCCCCCCATGGCAAATAGGTGTTGACCAAGTAGGGAAAAGACATATCGGGATCCGATAGTCCATTGTCTCCCAAAATACCCACCAATGCGATACCGGGTACCACAATAATCAAAGCCATCAAATATTTCATCAACCCCCCCACCATGAGTCCGATCTGAGCGTGTTTGAGACTCTTGGCAGCCAAAGACCTTTGGACAATTGATTGATTGGCACACCAATAATTGACATTCAATAAGAACAGTCCAAAAATATGTGTCCAGGGTAACTTTTCATGATCCGAGGGGAGATGCAAGTGCATCAACTGTGGCGTTTTTGTGTACAACGCTGACCAGCCTCCCAAGTGGTGAACCGCCATAAACATTACGACCAACCCACCCGATAGTAAAACCACAAACTGGATGATGTCGGTCCGAACCACAGCACTCAGACCACCAAAATAAGTGTAGATCGCCGAAAACAATCCGAGGATCAGGATCAGCAGCGTAATCCTTGTAAGCCGGTCTGGGTGTATTGAGGACAAATATTCTCCAAAAACCACATCGGCAGCGTAGGCCCCCCAAAAAAGTGCTGCCCCGATGGTGATGGTCGAAAACAAGGAAATATTGGCCAATGAATAAAGCAAGGCTACCCTTTTTCCCAGGCGTTTTTTTATAAACTGTGTGATGGTAATGATCTTGTCTTTCAGGTAGTAAGGAATAAAAATAAAAGAGGCCAAAAGGATCCCCTGAACAGCATTGATCTCCAAACTTGCCTGAGCCAAACCATAGAGGTAGGCAGAGCCCATCATACCCAAAAATTGATATCCCTGAATATTGGTTGCAATGGTCGAAAAAGCAATAGAAGGCCATCGCAAACTTCTGGAACTTAAGAAGTATTCTTCAGAGGTCACTTCTTTGGTCTGTCTTCCCGAAATGGCAACAAGCATCACCAATACAAAGTAGGCCACTACGATGAGTAAGTCGATCATAACTCAAAAACCTTTAAAGAAAAAACATCACCCATCATACTCTGATTCCATTGGCTAAGGGAGTTAATGGCGTTTCTTTTGTGGTTTTCCCCTGTAGGTGTGGCATGGAAAAAGTTTTTAATCTCGGCAATACGAGTTCCGCAAAACGATTGCATTCATCGATATGTGGATAGCCCGACAAAATAAAAGATCTAATGCCCATATCCATATAACGGTTTAATTTTTCAACGATCTGGTCAGGGTTGCCCACCAGTGCAGCACCACATCCGGAGCGGGCCTTTCCGATCCCCGTCCATAAATGAGGTTCTACATAGCCGTTTCCAGAGGATTGCTCCCTCATTTGTTTTTGACGACTTACCCCATAAGATTTTGCATCCAAAGCGCGTTCCCTCAATTCTTGTCCTGCCTCCAAATCAAGTTTTGAAATGATACTTTCGGCATATTCACGGGCCTCCTCCTCTGTCTCTCGTACCACCACATGAACCCGAAGTCCGAAATCTACCTTGCGGTTGTATTTTGCAGCTTTCTGACTCATGTTTTCCATTAAGTTCCTCAAATTGCCCTCTGTCTCCGGCCACATCAGGTAAACATCACAATGCTCGGCACAGAGATCAACAGCAGCTGGAGAATAGCCCCCAAAGTAAAGCAAGGGACCCCCATTTTGATAGGGTTTGACCGGATTTGTAGGAAGTTTAAACTTATAAAATTGGCCACTAAAATCGATTTCTTCTTGTTTCCAGGCTTGTTTGAGGATTTCAATGACCTCTCTGGAGCGCTGATATCGATCTTCGGAGGGAAGGTCTTCGCCCGGCAAATTGGATGAAATGATATTCACCGTAAGCCGTCCCTTAAGGATATGATCGATCGTAGACAGGGTTCTGGCCAACATGGGAGGATGAACCTCACCACAGCGAACAGCCGCAAGGATATTTATATTTTGAGTCAGTGGCGACACGGCCGAAACAAAAGGAAGGGTATCTTGTCCCACCTGATAGGAGGAAGGACATAAAATATTTCGATAGCCCAATTGATCAGCCGTAAGTAAAATATTGGAAGTGTTTTCCCAATTGCTTTTGTATTTCACATCACGCTCGCCCAAATAGCGGTCGTCACCGTCACAAATGGGAGCAAACCAAGAGACCTCTGCCCCTTGCGCTTCTCTTGATCTTATCTCTATTGGTTTAGACATTTTATTCTTTAAAATCCTATATACACGCCCAATTAACTCTAGGAAAAAATCATTCTACAAAACCCATACGCCTAAGAATCAACTTGAGTAAAAATATGTCCATTTGACAATATATCGGCAACAAATCCTATGTTTTTTCTTTAAAAAGTAAAAGCTAAACCTTCTCAGGCAATCCTATCCCAAACACAGGGG
>WTIP01000099.1:0-1314 GCA_011525195.1 Flavobacteriales bacterium
TCATATTCAATAAATTTTGAAAATGATAAATTAATCACAAATACAGCTATTTTGGATTTTATTTTCAGTAAAATCAAAATAAGCTGATAATTATTCAATAAAAGCTTAAAAAAATAACTAAATTTGCAATCCTTAAACTATTATGTTGAATTATGGCAAAAGTAAATTTAGATGAAATTGATCACCAAATTCTAGATATTCTGATTGATAATTCTAGAATTCCCTTTACTGACATCGCAAAACGGCTGCTTATCTCTGCAGGAACTGTACATGTTAGGGTAAAAAAAATGGAAGAATCAGGTATCATAAAAGGGTCTTCTTTAAATCTAGATTATGTTAAACTGGGCTATTCTTTTATTGCCTATGTTGGGATTTTTCTTGAAAAGACAAATACAACCGACGAAATACTCAAGGAATTAAATAAAATCCCTTTTATTACAATCGCGCATATTACGACAGGTAAGTTTAATGTCTTTTGTAAAGTCCGGGCACGAGATACCCATCATGCAAAAGACATCATCTTTGAAATTGACGGTGTAGAGGGCGTATCTAGGACCGAAACCATGATCTCGCTTGAGGAGAGTTTCAATGATAAAAGACGACTAATGCACAGTATTTTTAACGAATTATAATTTTATTTTCCCAAATGGCTCGAAAACCAAAAATTGAAAGGTTTAATGAAAAAATCCTCTCCCGCTTCCATATCTACAATAGTCTTTTTCTTACACTTCCCTTTGAAACCATAAAAAGAACTTCTTTATTACTCCCGCTCTTTGCAGATCATTGTCAACAGCAATTTGAACTCAAAAAGAACCCAAATGAGATTGTAACTTCTTTTTTCCAACAGTTTGCCCCCCAGCTGTCTGATTCAGAACAACGCGATTTATTATTTCACTTTATTCAATATATCGAAAGACAGGTAGTGCTTTTTGATGCAATTGAAGATGCAGGCTTTTCTTATGTAAATAATATGCATGGAAGAGGAACACTGAGAAATATTAAAGAAGAGGCGCAAAAGAAGCGCTTAACGCAATCACTTACAAACTATATAAAGCGTTTTAAAGTGCGAATTGTACTCACAGCACATCCTACACAGTTTTATCCTGATAATGTATTGGTGATAATAAACGAACTCTCTAACGCCATTGCACAAGATGACTTAGACCGAATTCAAAAATTATTGGTGCAGCTTGGTAAAACCCCTTTTTACAAAAAAGAAAAACCCAGTCCTTTTGATGAAGCTGTGAGTCTCATATGGTTTTTAGAAAATGTCTTTTATCATTCTGCAAGTACCATATACAATTATATTGCGGA
>WTIP01000099.1:1414-3297 GCA_011525195.1 Flavobacteriales bacterium
CAGGACTCTCGTGTACACCGAAGTGTTTTTAATGAAATTATTTCTCATCCTGATATTCAGAAATACATTAAAAATTTCCCGTCAAACTACCGCTCACTTACCGAGGCAGAACGCTGTGAACTATTACCAAAATTTACGGGTGATCTTCCCCCCACCTTATTTTCTGATGAAATCACCCATCGAACTTTAGAGAGTATACGCGCTATGCAGCTGATACAAGAGACTAATGGAGAGCGAGGGTGTAACCGTTATATCATTAGTAACTGCCAAACACTAGAAAATATCATGGAATTATTTGCCATGTGTAGAATGAGTAACTGGGAGCATCCCAAAGTAGACTTTATTCCTCTTTTTGAGACCATACCCGATTTGGCATCTGCCGCCACCGTTATGGAGGGCTTGTTTTCAAATTCGATTTATATCAAACACCTTGAACGCAGGGGCAAAAAACAAACTGTAATGCTTGGTTTTTCAGACGGAACCAAAGATGGGGGCTATTTTATGGCGAATTGGAGTATTTATAAAGCAAAAGAAGAACTGAGTGAATTGGCTGCCCGTTATGGGATTTCAATTGCCTTTTTTGATGGGAGAGGGGGACCACCTGCAAGAGGAGGGGGAAATACGCACGAATTTTATGCTTCTATGGGTGACAATATCCAAAATGACGATATTCAACTAACTATCCAAGGGCAAACCATTAGCTCTAATTTTGGAACCCTCGATTCTTCTCAATACAATCTAGAGCAGTTATTAAGTTCAGGGATCGAAAACCAAATTTTTAACCCAGGGAAAAATAACCTAACTGCAGCAGATCGCGCCACTCTAGAAGAAATCGCTAAAGTGAGCTATCAAGCCTATCAAGATTTTAAGGCGCACCCTATGTTTATCCCTTATTTAGAGCGAATGTCTACGCTTCCCTACTACGCAAAGACAAATATTGGAAGCCGCCCCTCAAAACGAGGAAAATCAGCTGAATTAAAATTTGAGGACCTTCGTGCCATTCCTTTTGTAGGGAGCTGGAGTCAGCTCAAGCAAAATGTTCCTGGATTTTTTGGAGTAGGGACAGCGCTGAATTATTTCTTTGCTCAGGACAAACTAGAGGATGTAAAAAATCTATTTCAGCACTCTCGTTTTTTTAGAACACTGGTATTTAACAGCATGATGAGCTTAACAAAATCCTTTTTCCAGCTTACAGCCTATATGAAAGACGACAAAGAATTTGGTGCCTTTTGGGCCCTTATTTTTGAAGAATATGAGTTGACAAAAAAGATGCTTTTAGAAGTCAGTGGATTTACTATCCTAATGGAAAACGAGGCAGCGGGTAAAGCATCTATAAAGGCAAGAGAAGAAATTGTTCAGCCGCTCTTAACGATTCAGCAGTATGCCCTTATGGAGCTTCAAAAATTGAAAAAATCTAAAAAACCCAATACCGAGGCATTAGAAGTCATGGAAAATATGATTACTCGGTCACTTTTTGGAAATATTAATGCGAGTAGAAATTCTGCTTAATCTTCAAGGTAAAACGCAAAGGCTTCATCAAAAAGTGATTGGGGTACTTCTCTATCAATAACAGGGGTACCAATTTTTTCTAATAAAACAAAGTTTATTCGTCCCTCTCTGTTTTTCTTATCGTGCTTAAGCAGTGCAAGTATTGCTTTTTGATCTTCATTGCTGAGCGCGACTTTTGGAAAAAAAGCGCCAAAAGTTGACTTTATTTCTCGTGCTGATTCTTTGCTCAAGCCCGTGCATAAAGTTGAGAGGTAAGCTTCCAATACCATTCCAATGGCGATGGCTTCACCATGAAGAAGTCGGGTCTTTGACGGGGTGATCAGAAAATAAGATTCAATTGCGTGCCCTAGGGTATGACCAAAATTGAGAATTTT
>WTIP01000141.1:0-11337 GCA_011525195.1 Flavobacteriales bacterium
AGTGTAATGACAATACTTGGAACGGTAGTAAGCAACATATAGCGAATATGTGAAAATAACTCACCTCCAGCCATAGCAGGCGCTAGATTTGTCGTATCAGAGAGTGGTGAAAGTTTGTCGCCAAAATAAGCACCCGAAAGTACGGCACCTGCCACCATGCCAACAGGGATACCCAATACTTTTCCGATTCCAATAAGGGCAATACCTACAGTTGCTGAAGTGGTCCAACTGCTCCCTGTTGCTAAAGAAATTAAAGCGCAAATGAGAATACAAGCAGGTAAAAAGATACTTGGATGAAGAATTTGTAATCCATAATAAATCATCGCGGGGATAATACCACTAATCAACCAAGTCCCAGCAAGTGCCCCCACAAAAAGTAAAATTAAGAGTGCTCCCGTTACAGACTTTAGATTATCAGCTACTTTTTGTAGCATCGTCTCATAAGAGACTTTTTGAATAAACCCTACGATCGCAGCTACCGCACCCCCCAGTAGTAATATAAATTGGTTAGATCCGCTTAAAGCATCATCACCATAAACCAAGACATTATAGGAAAGTAAAATAACTAAAATGACAAGGGGAAATAGCGCGCTTCCTAAAGAGATTTCCTGGGTTTTCAAAATGGCATAAGTTTCAGTACAAGTTTAATCAAATTATATGAGACCTTCACTATTTTAAGTGGCTTTGACTATTTTTTACAAAGCAAAAGAAGACCTGTACTGACATCAATAGGAAATGTAAAAAAATCAGGATGGTATTTCAATTTTTCAACCAAGTAAAGTCCTTTTTCTTGGTGAAAACCAGACCAATGGGCTTGATAATTCAAATCGTCTATCAAATAAAATCCATTGGTTTTTACCATTTTCAACACAGTATCAAGGTCTGAAAACTTTCCTGCCCAAGTATCTGCAAAAATTAGATCAAACTGCAAATTATTATTTTTCAATATCCATTGATTGGCATCTTCATTAATAAAATGAATACGCTCTTCTTCTTGAAAATAAGATTGGGCAATTTGAATTAGTTTTTCGTCTTTTTCTATGGTAGTAATTTGCCCCTGCGCATCTAAACCCTCGATGAGCCAAGCCAATCCCATACCAGTACCTGTTCCTAGTTCTAATACAACGGCTCCCGGTTTTGAGGCAACAAGCAGCCGAAGTAAAACACCTACTTCGTCTTCAGAAATCTCATTGAATTTAAGACGTTGTGAGATTTGGTGTATGGCTTTGTAATTTTTTGGTATAGAAGTAGTTGTCATGGTTATTTAATTTGGGAATTCTCATAAAATTTAAAAAAAAAATTAAAAGCACACCTCTGTTTATACGGAGGCAAAGAAACATTTGTATTTTTGAAGTCTAAAAACCATTAAATGATTATGAAAAAATTTGATGTTATTGTTATCGGTTCAGGTCCAGGAGGTTATGTCGCTGCAATCCGATGTGCTCAATTGGGAATGAAGACCGCTTTAGTTGAAAAATACAGTACCCTGGGGGGCACTTGCTTAAATGTAGGGTGTATTCCTTCAAAGTCACTACTGGATTCTTCTCATCATTTTGAAACTGCAGAAAAACATTTTTCGGAACATGGAATTGAAATTGAAGGGGCACTAAAAATCAACTTCAAACAAATGATTGATCGAAAAGCAGCTGTCGTTGAACAGACCACAAAAGGGATCGATTATTTAATGGAAAAAAATAAAATTGAAGTTTTTAAGGGACTCGGCAGCTTTGTGGATGCCACACATGTCCAAATTGATGGGAAAACCCCAGAAACAATAGAAGCAAAAAATTGCATTATTGCGACAGGTTCTAAACCCGCAAGTTTGCCGTTTATTACTATAGATAAAGAACGTATTATCACCTCAACTGAGGCATTAAAACTAAAAGAAATACCCAAGCATCTTGTGGTAATTGGTGGAGGAGTTATTGGTCTAGAGCTCGGACAGGTTTATCGACGTTTAGGAGCTGAAGTGAGCGTTATTGAATATGCAGATCGGATCACTCCTGTGATGGACTCGGGTTTGTCACGTGAACTGATGAAAGTGATGAAAAAACAAGGAGTCAAATTTCACCTCTCCCATGGAGTTACTAAAGTAGTTCGTAAAGGAAATACAGTTCAGATTACAGCGACAGATAAAAAGGGTTCAGCAGTAGAGTTTGAAGGGGATTATTGTTTAGTTTCAGTAGGGAGAAAACCCTATACAGAAGGTTTAAATGCTGAGGCTGCGGGCGTTCAGCTGAATGAGCGTGGCCAAATAGTTGTCAATGAGCAGCTTCAAACTACCACCCCCTCAATTTATGCGATTGGTGATGTTGTTCAAGGAGCGATGCTTGCCCATAAAGCGGAAGAAGAAGGCGTGGCTGTGGCTGAAATGCTGGCAGGGCAAAAGCCGCATATTGATTATAATTTAATTCCTAATGTTATCTATACATGGCCTGAAGTTGCCGCTGTGGGTAAAACAGAAGAGCAACTAAAAGAAGAAGGAAAGGCGTATAAATCAGGACAGTTTCCAATGCGCGCTTTAGGTCGTGCAAGGGCGAGTATGGACACAGACGGTTTTGTTAAAATCTTGGCGGATGCAGAAACCGACGAGGTACTTGGAGTTCACATGATTGGTGCCCGTGCGGCAGACTTAATCGCGGAGGCAGTTACAGCTATGGAATTTAGAGCTTCAGCTGAAGATATCGCTCGCATGAGTCACTCGCATCCCACCTATGCTGAGGCGGTTAAAGAAGCGGCTTTAGCAGCTACTGAAAATCGCGCTTTACACAGCTAAGAGTACTCGATTTTATTGGGAAGAAAAACCCCAAGTTTTTCAAGCTGTTTTTTTGTGATTTACAACTGCTTATTTTCAAGTACAGGTGTAATTAATTTGCTATCTTAAGGTCGTCTATACTTAATTTAATCAAATGAAAAGAAGAACCTTTCTCAAAAAATCAACAGTAGCCTCATCAGCCTTTACAATCCTCCCTAGCCATGTTTTGGGATTTTCGGGCGTAGCCCCCAATGATAAAATCCAGTTGGGATTTATTGGTGTAGGAAAACAGGGTCGTGGTCTGATGACAAATTTTGTTAATTATGAGGACGCTGCTGTTGTAGCAGTGAGCGATGTGGATACAAGAAAAATGAACTTCTTTACTGAAACTTTCCAAAAGCAGCTCATTAAGAAAAATAAAGCTTCACAGCAGTTGGTAGAAATTGAATCTTACCGTGAATTATTGAGTAGAAAAGACATAGATGCTGTGGTAATTGCCTCTCCAGACCATTGGCACGCACAAATGGCTGTAGATGCAGCTAAAGCAGGAAAAGACATCTACTGTGAGAAGCCACTCTCAAGTTCTGTAGCAGAGGGGAGAGCCATGGTAGACGCTGCTCGAAAGTATGAGCGTGTTTTTCAAACGGGAAGTATGCAGCGCTCTTGGGACCGCTTTCGTCATGGCGTCGAACTTATTCGTAATGGTTATATAGGGGAAGTTAAAGAAATTAAGGTAGCGATAGGAGCTCCCTATAAAGCCTGCGACTTACCTACTCAGCAAGCTCCTGACTCTATCGATTGGGATGCGTGGATAGGGCCAGCGCCTTACCGCGGCTATCATATGGATTTGGCTTGCCCTCTAGAAGATAAAAGATGGGGGATGTGGAGAGATTACAAACCCTTCGGAGGCGGAATGGTCACTGATTGGGGAGCACATATGTTCGATATTGTCCAGTGGGCGCTTGACCAAGACCATACAGGTCCTTTACACTTTAACCCTCCAAACCATCCTGCTGAAAGTGGTCTTACATTTACCTATGAAAATGGGATTAAAGTGACCCACACCCAATGGGGAACGGGGGGCAATGAAATCCAGTTTATTGGCACTGAAGGACGTTTAGAAATAAGTCGCGGTTATTTAAAAACGTATCCTGACACAAAATTAGCAGAATCCCCTCTGAAAGAAACAGATACCCAGCGGGTTTATAAAAGTGAAAACCACCATGAAGATTGGCTGCAAGCCATACGAAATCGAACCCGACCCATTTGCGATGTTGAAATTGGACACCGTACTGCTTCGGTTTGCAATATTACCAATATTGCCTATGCACTACAACGACCCTTGGAGTGGAATCCTATTAGTGAACAATTTGTCAATGATCCCGGCGCAAATCTAATGCTAGACCGAAGCTATAGAGCTCCTTATAACTATAGAGATTTTTAGTCCATCAAGGTTTTCATTTTTGCTTTAATGGCTTTAAGTTGAAGATTGCCAATACTCCCTTGATGCGTGTGATCTAAAGTGCGCTTAGGTTGATAGTTTCCCTTTTTAATCATCTCGCCCATTTTTTGATAGGCTTCTCTAAAAGGCATTCCCTCTTTTACCCATTCATTTAGTGTTTCTACACTGAATAGATAATCATATTTCGCAATGGCTGTAATTTCTTTGCGTACTTCAATGGCCGACAGACTGTATTGCATCATTTCCAAACAAGCTTTGATATCTTGGAGGGCCTCGATAATAGGACCTTTTGCCAGTTGCATTTCTCGGTGATAGCCGCTAGGAAGATTAGAGGTTAATAAAGCCAGTTGTTGGGGAAGACCTTGGAGAAGATTACATTTTCCACGAATCAATTCAAATACATCTGGATTTTTCTTGTGGGGCATAATACTTGAGCCCGTTGTTAATTCTTCTGGAAAAGAAATAAAATTAAAATCTTGACCCATATAGAGGCAGACATCCATCGCAAGTTTGGCAAGTGTGCTACCAAGCATGCCAATGGCTGTAGCGGTTGCTTTTTCAATTTTTCCACGTCCCATTTGGGCGGCCACTACATTGTATTTAAGGGTGCTGAAATTCAGTGCCTCTGCTGTCATTTCTCGATCAATAGGAAAGGAACTTCCAAAGCCAGCGGCACTACCTAAGGGGTTTTGATCTACCAAAAAGGAGGCCGTATTTAAAAAAGAAAGATCATCAATAAGGCTTTCTGCATAGGATGAAAACCACAGGCCAAATGAGGAAGGCATAGCCACTTGCATATGCGTATAACCTGGAAGTAAGTCATTTTGATGCTTTTCAGCGAGTGTCAATAAGAGCTCAAAAAGCGAAAAAACCTCTTTTTTTAAGGTTTTAAGTTCTTCTTTAAGATATAACTGTAGCGCCACTAAAACTTGGTCATTCCTAGATCGTGCAGTATGGATTTTTTTTCCTAGGTCTCCCAACTCTTGAGTTAATAAATATTCGATTTTTGAATGCATGTCTTCGAAGGTGGCTTCGATCGTAAAATCCCCTTTTTCAGCAGCCTTTTGAATGGCATCGAGCGCATTGACCAGGGCCTCTACTTCTGCTGTTTGAAGCAGTCCTATTTTTCCTAACATTTGCGCATGTGCTTTTGATGCTATACAGTCATAGGGAGCAAGAATTAAATCATAAGAACGATCATTTCCTACAGTGAAGTGATCAATTTTTTTATTGGTTGGGGTGCCTTTTTGCCACAGTTTCATAGGCTATAGAATTTGATTTAATAAGTTGATATAAAAATCGATGCCTTCTTCGATTTCATGAAGATAGATAAATTCATCGGCAGAATGAGAACGCGTTGAATCTCCAGGACCTAATTTCAGTGAAGGACAGTCTAATCCAGCTTGATCTGAGAGTGTGGGGGAGCCATAGGTTTTTTTACCCAGCTTAATCCCTGCCTTTACAATCGGATGTTGTGGATCAATAGAAGAGCTTTTCAGTCGTAAAGACCGCGCCTTCACTTCGCAATCAAGCTGATCTGTTACCAATTGATTAATTTCTTCATTGGTGTATTTTTCATTTACCCTTACATCAAGAACTAGATTGACTTCAGAGGGGACTACATTGTGCTGACTCCCTGCTTTTATTTGCGTTAATGTTGGTTTTACAGGTCCGAGTAGGGGAGAGACTTTTTCAAATTCTAAGTTTCCTATGGCTTGTATTAATTGGGGCAATTTCATCAGAGGATTGTCCGCATTCGGATGCGCCGCATGACTTGGAGTACCCTTTAGTTTCAAATCAAAAACAACTAACCCTTTTTCCGCTATAGCAAGCTCCATTAAAGTGGGTTCTCCTACAATGGCAAAGTCTATTTTAGGAAGTTCTGGAACCAGGTGTCTCAGGCTTTTGGGTCCAGCATTTTCCTCCTCTGCAGAGGTAACAAGCAGCAGATTATAAGCCAATTCTTTTTGTGCGTAGAAATGGGTAAAGGTTGCAATGAGTGCAACCAGTGCGCCACCCGCATCATTACTGCCCAATCCAAAGAGTTTCCCGTCTTCTATAGAAGCGGTAAAAGGATCACGGGTATAGGCTTGGTTTGGTTTTACTGTATCGTGATGGGAATTGAGTAATAGTGTAGGCTTTTGGGAATCAAAAAATAGATTTGTAGCCCAGAGGTTATTGTCTTTTCTGTGGTAGTTAATATTGTAGGTGGAAAACCACTGTTCGATTCGTTTTGCAGTTTGTTCTTCTTCTCCAGAAAAAGAAGGGAAACTTATTAAATCTTGAAGCAATTTGATGGCTTTTTGGTTAAGCATTAGAGAGTGATTTGAGTTGAGGATGTAGTTGATTGAATTAATTGAGTATCGCCAATAAAAACTTGCTTTACTCCGTCTTCTAATGCAGTGAAGCAGTTTTTTAGTTTGGGTAACATTCCGGTATGGAGCTTCCCTTGGGCTTGCAATTCCAGATAAGATTGTTTATTGATCAATGGAATGACCGATGTTTCCTCTTCGAGATCAGCAAGTACTCCTTTTTTTTCAAAGCAATAATAAAGGGATACCTCATAATTTTTCGAAAGTGCTGATGCTAGAGTCGCAGCTATCGTATCTGCATTTGTATTGAGGAGTTGTCCTTTGCCATCATGCGTAAGTGCACAACATACGGGAGTAATTCCAGTAGTTAATAGTAATTCAAAGAGGTTTTGATTGACTCCGGTAGGATCTCCTACAAATCCAAAATCGACAGGAGTTTTAGGGCGTTTTACCGCTAAAATACTATTGCCATCTGCACCAGTAAGACCAAGACTATTACATCCCAGGCCTTGCAACTGAGCCACTATAGATTTATTGAGTTTTCCGGCATACAGCATAGTGATGAGGTCTAAATTTTGCGCATCAGTTACCCTGCGTCCCTCAATCATCTGAACCTGAATACCCAGCGTTTTGGCCATTTGTGTAGCTTCTTTTCCCCCACCGTGGACTAAAATTTTGGGTCCTTTTAGAGCGGCAAAATCTTTAAGAAAAAGGAAGAGCGCCTCACGGTTTTCAATAACATGTCCGCCTATTTTTACGACTTTCAGTTTATCCATTTTCTAAAAGCTTTTTTAAGACCCATTGAGCGGCATAAGTCCTGTTATTTGCTTGTTCAATTACAAGACTGTTGGGATGATCTAAAATGGCATCAGTAGCCACAATATTTCTTCTTATAGGCAAACAATGCATGAATTTTGCATGGTTTGTTAATTTCATTTTTTCTGCTGTCAGCATCCATAGATCATCTGTTCTCAATATTTGACCATATTGGGTATATGAGGTCCAATTTTTAGTATAGACAAAGTCTGCCCCTTCTAAGGCTTCTTCTTGGTTGTAATAGCAAGGCGTATCTTTTGTAATCTCAGGATTCAGCTCATAGCCTTCTGGTTGAGTGATGACAAAATCAGCCTCCAGCATTCGAGCCATACGTGTAAACGAATTTCCTACCGCATGGGGCAGTGCTTTGGGATGGGGCGCCCAGGTTAATACAATTTTTGGACGTTTTTTGAGTCCTTGTTCTTTTATCGTAACCGCATCTGCTAAGGCCTGAAGTGGGTGTGCCGTAGCACTTTCCATATTTACAATTGGCACAGTAGCATATCGCGCAAAATTATGGAGCACCTCCTCGGCTTCATCTTTCGCTTTATCACTTAAGGAAGCAAAGGCCCTAATGGCGATTATATCGCAATAGTTAGAAACCACAGCAGCGGCCTCTTTGATATGTTCAGATCGCAGGCCACTCATTTTAGTACCGTCTTCAAATTCAAGTGCCCAAGCTTCATTAGAAAAATTCATCACCATGGTTTTTAAGCCTAGATGTTGTGCCGCCTTTTGGGTACTTAGGCGTGTACGTAAGCTTGGATTAAAAAAAAGCATTCCTAATGTTTTATGAGTACCCAATTTTTCATGGGCAAATGGATCTTTTTTTAAATCCAATATGGTATTTACCGCTTCTTCTAAATTGGGAATATCATCTAATGTTAGGAAATTTTTCATATCAGTTAATTAGAGTGTTTTTATGGCGCTGCCTAAAGCATTAAAAAAGAGATCAAAGTGTTTTTCTTGAATAGTCAAAGGCGGCAAAATACGAATGAGTTTTTTATTACTGCTCCCTCCCGTAAAAATATGGTATTCGTTGATGAGCTTTTTTCTGAGTGAAGCGATTTCAAAATCAAATTCCAAGCCCAACATAAGCCCTCGACCTTTTATTCTTTTTATTTTAGGAACTTCCGCTGCACGGGCTCTAAAAAAGCCCTCGAGAATTTTTGTTTTTTCTTGCAACTGCTCTTTTTTTAGCACGTCTAATACAGCCAAAGCGGCAGCGCAAGCCAAGTGATTTCCTCCAAAGGTAGTACCTAGTAAACCATAGGAGGCTTTGATTTCAGGGTGTATTAAAATACCGCCTACTGGAAATCCATTCCCCATTCCTTTTGCCATGGTTACGATATGTGGTGTTATGGGATATTTTTGGTAAGCAAAAAAAGTACCTGAACGACTAAATCCAGATTGGACTTCATCTGCGATTAGACAGGTATTGTATTGATTGCACAGCTTGTTCATCCCGATAAGAAATTCTTCATTGGGTTCGTCGAGCCCCCCTACACCCTGAATGGCTTCAAAAATTACTGCACAATAATCCGCCGATTTCAACTCATTTTCCAAAGCCTCAAGATCATTAAAAGGAAGAAAAGTGACCTCATGTTGGCTATTAAGTGGCGCATTAATTGCGGAGTTATCCGTTACCGCCACAGCAGCAGATGTTCTTCCGTGAAAGGCTTTATGAAAAGCAAGGACTTTTTTTCTTCCCGTATGAAAAGAACTGAGTTTTAAGGCATTTTCAATGGCTTCAGCTCCTGAATTGCATAAAAACAATTGGTAATCATGGAGACAAGAGTGTTCGCCCAATGCTGAAGCCAATTTTTGTTGTAATGGGTTTTGAATGGCATTGGAATAAAATCCAATATTCTTCAGTTGGTTACTAATTTGGTCTATATAATGTGGATGGGAATGCCCTATACTGATTACTGCATGTCCACCGTATAAATCGAGGTATTCGATGCCTTTTTCATCGTAAATATAGACATCCTTCGCACTTACTGGGGTTACATCATATAAAGGGTATACATCAAAGAGTTCCATTATTGTTTTGCAATTTCATTTATTTTATCAAAAGAAGCATTTAATCCCTTAATGAGGGAGGAGCTTAAACCCTGATGCTCCATTTCATTAAGTCCTGTTATCGTACATCCCCGAGGGGTTGTTACTCGGTCAATCTCTTCTTCAGGATGGGTGCCAGATTCAATCAAAAGACTGGCTGCTCCCATAGCCGTATGCATTGACATAGTGAGGGCAACATCAGCGTCAAACCCCATCTGAACGCCTCCCTGTGTTGTTGCACGAATTAATCGCATCCAAAAGGCGATACCACTTGCACACAATACTGTAGCAGCTTGCATAAGTTTTTCTTCAATTATCATACTAGTACCCAAGCCGTTGAAAATGGCTTCTGCAATGGGTAATTTTGATACTCCAGCCGTATTACTACATAAACAGGTCATCGATCTCGCTACAGAGATAGCCGTATTTGGCATGGCTCGTATAATAGGAAAATCCACATTAATTTGTGCTTCGATTCGCGAGAGTTGAAATCCAGTAATTGTTGAAATAATAACGTGTTTTTCATTCAGATGTTCCTTTACCTCTTTTAGAATGGTTTCAAATTGGCCAGGCTGAACGGCAAAGATTAAAATATCTGCGTTTTTGACAGCTTCCGAATTGTCCGAAGTCAAAAAGACACTTTTGTATTCTTCATATTCTCTAATGGAATCAAGGTTTCTTTTAGTAAGATAAAGGTCGGTATAGGTATTATTTATGATCAGCCCTTTGGCAATACTTAACCCTAAATTTCCCGTACCGATAATGGCAATTTTCATATTTATTTGGTTTAAAAAACGGTTGCTTTAAGCTCGAGTCCTAAAGTTTCTTCCCACCCCATCATGAGGTTTGTATTTTGTATGGCTTGTCCTGATGCCCCTTTGATCAGGTTGTCAATACAGCTGGTGACCAATAAGGTATTTTCATGAAGGTGAAGGTGCAGAAAACAATTGTTGGTATTAACTACTGTTTTCAAACTGAGGGGTTCTCTAGATACCTGGGTAAAGGCTGCAGAGGAGTAAAAGTCTTCGTACAAAGCATAGGCTTCTTCTAAACTCCCTTCAAAAGAGGTATAAGCTGTAGCAAAAATACCTCTTGTAAAATCACCTCGTTGGGGCAAAAAATACAATTTTGCAGGAGCGTTTAGTTGCTTAAGAGTCCTGTAAATCTCTCCTAAATGCTGATGAGTAAAGGGCTTGTACCAAGAAAGGTTGTTATTTCGCCAGCTAAAATGACTTGTGGGGCTCAGACCTACTCCTGCGCCGGTACTACCTGTTGTAGCATTGATATGCACTGTTTCTGCATATTTTTTTGATTGTGCCAAAGGCAGTAAGGCCAATTGAATTGCCGTAGCAAAACACCCTGGATTTGCAATAGCAGTGGCTTTTTCAATTTTTTCTTTCTGTAATTCTGGCAAACCATAGATAAAAGAGCGGCCTTTAAATGAAGCTGCCTCCGCCAATCGAAAATCATTTCCAAGATCAATAATCAGGGTTTGTTCTGAGAAGGCATGAGTGGTAAGAAAACCGCTTGATTTTCCATGTCCTAAACACAAAAATAAGACATCAATTTCAGGATTTACAGTACCAGTAAAAACCAGATCAGTACGCCCCAATAGATCTGGGTGAGCTGAGGTAATCGGTTCACCTACACGCGTCGTACTAAATACAAATTCCAATTCGAGTGCAGGATGCTGGAGTACGAGTCGTATCAGTTCACCTCCCGTATAGCCAGAACCTCCTATAATACCTACTTTTTTCATTGTTTTTGGTTTAAGTGTTGGTAGATTTTTGTTGAATTGGCTGTTAATTTGATAAAGCCTTTCGCCTCTGAAGCAGTCCAACCTCTATTCATTTCACCATAACTGCCAAATTCTGCTTGCATTAAATCAAAAGGAGATTCAATGCCGAGAAGTTCAAAACGATACGGATGTA
>WTIP01000141.1:11437-12699 GCA_011525195.1 Flavobacteriales bacterium
GTGAGTGTTTCAGCACCTCCTACACTGGTTCCCCATAGCCCTTGATTGATTGAATATTGTGCCTTTTTCCAAGGAATGTCAATCCCCTCACTTTTTAAGTATTCAATTTCATCCTCTCTAGACAATTGTTGGTCTCTTATAAGAGTGATAATTTCAATTTCTGGCGCCATGACTTGAAAAATTAAGTCAAAACGAACTTGATCGTTTCCTGCACCTGTACTTCCATGTGCGATATATTGAGCCCCTATTTTTTTGGCATAATTAACAATTTCAATGGCTTGAATAATCCGCTCAGCGCTCACAGAAAGTGGATAGGTGTTATTTTTTAGAATATTTCCAAAGAGTAAAAACCGGATAATTTTTTGATAAAAATCTTCCAGCGCATCAATATTTTGGTAGGTAAAGGCCCCCATTTGATATGCTTTTGATTCAATATTTTCAATTTCTTCGGGAGAAAAACCTCCTGTATTGACACTTACCGCGTGGACTTCATAGCCTTCTTGACTTAATTTTCTCAGTGAATAGGAGGTATCTAATCCTCCACTATATGCGAGTACTAAGGGCGCTTTTTTCATGAGTTTTTCTTTTTATATAAAAGGGTTTGCTTAATATTTTTGAGTCGCTCAAAGACTTTTGAATTCACTTTTTTTGAACTAGGCTTTTCTTTGGGATCATAGAGCATACCGGTACACAAACACATCTTTCGATCGGTTCGTGTGAGGACATCATAATTTTTGCAGGTCTGGCAACCTTTCCAGAATTCAGGATCATCTGTTAATTCTGAAAAATGGACAGGCTTATAGCCTAACTGATAATTGATTTTCATCACGGCCATACCGGTAGTAATCCCAAAAACTTTTGCATCAGGATACTTTTTTAAAGACAGCTCGAAAACTTCTTTTTTGATCTTTTTGGCCAAACCCTGCCCTCTGTATTCGGGGGCAACAATCAGTCCAGAGTGGGCTACATATTTTCCATGGCCCCACACTTCGATATAACAAAATCCAGCAAAAAGATCCCCATCTAAAGCGATAACGGCATTTCCGTTCATCATTTTAGTATGAATGTATTCTGGAGTTCTTCGGGCAATGCCCGTTCCTCTTAACTTTGCTGATTCGTCAATACACTCACTTATGGTTTTTGCGTAAATAATATGTTCCGCTTTAGCGCGAATGATATTCATTTTAAAAAAATTAAAAATGGTAATTTATGGTTTGTTCGTCAAAGGAGAAGGGCTCACCATACTCCATAAAAATCTACAC
>WTIP01000087.1 GCA_011525195.1 Flavobacteriales bacterium
TACTTGATGCGGTTAATAATTCAGATTCTACAGCCCCACTTAACTTCTTCTATATAAATACTAATGGGACAGATGATATTTTAGATGATGGCGCACCAGTAGCTTTAAATGGTAATACCACAAAACTTGATGAAGACACTTATCAAATTTTAATAGACACTCCATTTGAATATGGAAAGATTGTAATAACTACTGATGAAGGTTGTGGGGTAGAAAGTGAAATTAATTTAGCTCTAGGTGATCCTTATTTTTCTTATACTTCCACATCATTTGAACAAGTAAATGAGATACCAGCAAGAGAAAATGTAATATTTATAGATGAATCTGAAGGTGAATTTTCAAGATTAGAATGGGATTTTGGTGATAATTCCGAAACAATACTTGTGAATACCTCAGCAACCGCAAGCGGTGTAACTCAGGTTACTCACGCTTATGGAAATTCAGGAACATATTATCCAACACTCACTATTTACAATGAACTAGGATGCTATGCTAGAGTCACAAATCCAATTTTAATTGGAAGAGGATATAGTATTTATTTGCCTAATGTATTTACGCCAAATAATGACTGTTTAAATGATTTCTTTAGACCTTTATTTACTGGTTTCGAGAGTTTAAGATTTAGTGTTTATGATTATAATGGTAATTTAATATATACTGAGGAGGCACAAGATGGTTCCATAGATAGAAGCCAATGCCCAGATATAATTGATTCTTCTGGAAATGGTAAGGCTATATTAGGATGGGATGGTAAAAAATCTGATGGCTCAATAATTGACTCGTTCAGCCCTATTTTCACCTATTCAATAAGAGGTGTTCCATTAAATAGAGCCAATGATGATCAAATTATTATTAGAAGTGGTATTTTCACACTATTAAAATGATACTAAGAGTTAAAATATTTTTCCTTTTTACATTATTGTCAATGAATTTGTCATTCACACAGGAAATGATATTTAATTCTCAACCTAAATTAATGCATATCAGCAATCCTAGTTATTTCGGATTAAATAGCTCAAATAGAACAGGATTGTTATATAGCACTACTGAAACCAATCCAAACATTACACAAAATAATAAGTTTTTTTATGGCTCTTATTCATTTGACGTATCAGATTTTAGTTTAGGAATTCAGTTTAACAACTATACTGCACCCAGTGTTGGATTTAAAAAAAACGATTTAAACCTAAGCTATATTTATAAAGTAGAGCTTGGCAATGAATTATGGTTTTTACCTTCAGTCAATGTAGGATTTGTTTCTAAGAACCTAAACCCCTCAGAATTAATTTTTGAGGATCAAATAAATTCAATTACGGGGTATATAAACCAAGAGTCAATTGATCCATTATCAGAATTCTTTTTTTCAAAGAACTATACAGATCTTGGTGCTTCATTTCTCATCCATAATACCGATTTTTTAATAGGAATTAATTTCGATTATTTGAACAAGCCAAATGTTGCTTATGATTCTGATGTTGAATACCTTATTCCAATATCTTATGGCTTGCAAGCTGCATATGAGTTTAACTTAAATCCATATGATAGAAGATTTTTGCCTAGATATTCCTATTTATATACATATACATCAATTAGAAGGGACTCTGAATCAATTAATATTTTTTCATCTCAAGAATTTCAACTTGGAGAGTTCAGTGCGGGTGTTAATCAACAGTTTGGATTAGTTGATGATTTTTCTTTTTTGAATGTAGGTTTAAGTGTTGGACTTACCTATGAAAATTTTGATTTTGGTGTTTCTTATGCTTTTTCCATTCAGGATTTAACAACTGCATATAGATATCCGCCAAGAATATTTGATCTTTACTTAAGTTTTGATTTTAGTCCATTTTTAAGAAACCGAAGAGGCCAATACAAAAGACTACAAGTTGATAATTACTTTTAAAAGTTCACAAAGTAGACACTGTCATTTAGAAAATATTTCCAACGGCCTACTCTTTTTTCGTTTTTGAAGTGACCTTCACTAGACTTTTGTCCCTTTATACCATAAACTATTTGTCGCCCTGAACCACAAGAATCATATTTTTTCTCCATTAAAAGCAAATCATCAACAAATGTTTTTTCATTTATCATTTTACCTCTTGATACTTTAGACACAACATATTTATTACCCTTTTTTAATTCATATGTACCTGAGAATGGGAGATTTTTGTGATAAATTGAACAATCTTTAAACACTAAATCACTAATTGGAATTATTTTAGTGCAGGATTGAAAAGAAAAAACAAAAAAAAAATTAATAATTATAAATTGCTTTCCCACCGCTCTTAAAATATTCTTCAAATTGACCAATTTTAATTCCGTTAAAATAATTACCACAAAGTTTTAGTTTTTTATTGTCAAAAAACTCTTCAAAACTCCCCATTCTTAAATTCTCTTTATAAAATGTAATAATCTGCTCGTTTCCATTCTCATGAAAAGCTTTAAATCTACCAACCAGTTTACCTTTTTTAAATTTAGACTCAACCTGTAGCTTTCCATTTTCATAATATTGGCTAAAAATCCCATCTTTTAATCCATTTATTACGTTAATTTCAACTTTAGGTTTTTTATCATTATAATATTCCAAAACTAATCCAGTAAATCTTTTAGAATTTTTTATAAAAAACATTTGGTTCTCCTCATAAACGATATCAATTTCACTTAAAGTAGTTTTAGATTTACCACACGAAACAGTAATAAAAAAAATGATTTGTAACAAGAAAATTCTCTTAAAATACACAGTCAAATTTTATTATTCTCTAAATACGGAATTGGGAAATACAACTGGGCTTTCAAAACCATTTTTCCCCACTGTAGCGATACCAAAGAAGAAATTGTCGATCACAATACCCTCTAAAGTATGGGCCTCCTCATCTCCTACAAATCGTTCATATTGCCAGTAAGGGCTAGTTGTGTCTCTCCAATATATTTTATATCCTTTGATATTAGAATCTTCAACCTTTTTCCATCTGAATTTTGCAGAGGCTTGCACAATCCCACCAATAGAAAACTCTTTAATAGCAGGGGGAGCCCAGCCAATACTCGCTAAGTTAATAGCATTTACAGCAGTTAATTGTTTTGCATATTGATAATCAACCCCTGAGAGTACATCCCCATAATCAATTCCGTTCTCTGTACGAATATCTTGGTGTTGCATAACATAATTTTCATGGGCCTCCATTATACGCACCCCTGCATAACCTAGATCATTAAAAGGACGATGGTGCCCCCCTCTTCCAAAACGGTCCAAGCGGTAGATCATTAGCGGATTCATTTCAGGCATATATTGCTTAACATTTTTGTAGACATAACGCGCCAATTGCCTTGAAATACCATCTACTTCACCTCCGTAAAAGCGCCTTGCCTTCCTTGCTTTTTCTGATTCATTGGCAGGAACGGGTTCTGAAAAAATTCGAAAACTGCGGTTGTCAATAACCCCATCAACGCCCTTAATATTTCCGATCATATCATTATTCAATATTCCAATAATTTCCCAACCCTGTTTTTGCGCATATTCTGCCAAACCTTTACCTCCAAAAAGGCCTTGCTCTTCACCAGCCAATCCTAAATAGATAATGCTGTTTTCAAAAGTGTATTGAGACAATACCCGAGCTGCTTCAATAGTTCCTGCCATGCCTGAAGCGTTGTCATTAGCGCCTGGAGAGTCATCGGTATAATTTGTAGGATCTGAAATTCTCGAATCAATATCTCCACTCATAATAATAAAGCGATTGGGATGTGTTTTTCCTCTTTGTATTGCAACGACATTATTTATCCAAACAGGTTTTACGATACGGTCACCATCGTTTGGGGTAAAATAATTTTTCTGATAAAAGACTTCTAAACAGCCATTACAAGTTTTTGAAATTTGATCAAATTCTGATTTAATCCACCTTCTGGCAGCTCCTATGCCTCTTGAGGTTGAGAGCGTATCGCTGAGTGTATGTCGGGTACCAAAACCGACAAGTGTTTTGATATCTGATTCTAGGCGTGAAGCAGAAATTTCATCGACAATAGCGTACAGCGTATTTGCATCTTGTGCGAAACCGTAAAAACTGAATAATAAACTTAAAAATAGAAGGCGAAAGGTCATGTGTTTTTTTGTTGAAGGTAAAAAAAAACCGACACTTTAAAGTGTCGGTGAGGGTAGTGAAATTAAAAACAGTAACTGTTTTCTTTGATAAAGTGTGTTGCGATCTTGGTTTTTAGATCAAAAAGGTCGGGATAAACTGTATATTCATTGTGTTTTTCCAAAGCATCCATCATTTGCGTTCGCTCAGCTTCATTTTGAGCCAGGTGTAAAATGACTTCTTTCAGTTTTTTGGATACCAACTCATGCGCTTCAAAAATATAATGCTGAACCATAGCGATTTGAATTTCTTGAGTTTCAAGCCCCTCTCTATTGATGTTCTTTTGGGTGCGTAAAAGTGCGGATTCAGAAAAATAAATCTCAATTAAAACATCTGCTAAAGAGAGGAGTACTTGTTGCTCTTCTTCCAGTTGGGTTCCATATTTTTGAGTAGCATTTCCCATAACCATCAAAAACAGCGCTTTAAAGTTTTCAATTAAAGCAGCTTCTTGTTCTAATGGGTTGTCAGTGGCTATTGCCGTACGCGCTCCTCCTAATTGCACCGCAGCTTGCATAACAGCAGGTAAAAGTTCTAATTCTTCTTTAAGTCCTTTTTTGAGCAACATACCCACAGCCAGCATTCTATTAATTTCATTAGTACCTTCATAGATACGACCGATGCGGGCATCTCGCCAGGCAGACTCCATGGGTGTATCTGCAGAAAAGCCCATCCCTCCTAATATTTGGATACCGTGGTCTGCGCAGTTTTGAATATCTTCAGAAGCAGCTACTTTAATTAGGGAGCATTCAATTGCAAAATCTTCAACGCCTTTGAGCTCTGCTTCTTGAGGAGCATATCCTTGGTCTATAAATTGCTGAATTCTAAGCTCTATGGCATGAGCTGCGCGATAACAGCTGGACTCACCCACATAACATGAAGTGGCCATTTGTGCTATTTTCTCTTGTATAGCTCCAAAAGAGGAAATGGGTTTTTTGAATTGAATGCGCTCATTGGCATATTGAATCGCTTTAGTGGTAATTCTGCGTTGTGCATCAAGGCAGGCCACGCCTAGTTTTATTCTTCCTACATTGAGCGCATTCATGGCAATTTTAAATCCACCATTGCGCGTACCAAGCACATTTTCTACGGGAACTTTTGTTTGATTAAAAAAGACTTGTCGGGTTGAGGAAGCATGAATGCCTAATTTATGTTCTTCCTCTCCCAGTTCAATCCCATTATTTTCTTCAAAGGGAACAAGAAAACCCGTAATATTTTTATCGTCCTCAATCCGGGCAAAAACAATAAATAAGTTGGCAAAACCTGCATTAGAAATCCACATTTTTTGGCCTGTAATTTTGTAGTGAGTACCGTCTTCCGACAAGACTGCCTTGGTTTTTCCCGAGTTAGCATCAGAGCCAGCTCCCGGCTCAGTAAGACAGTAGGAAGCAAACCATTCTCCTGATGCCAGCTTGGGGAGATAGGTTTGTTTTTGGGTTTCAGAGCCATAGAGGAGTATGGGTAAAATGCCAATTCCAGTATGGGCGCCAAAAGCTGTAGATAAAGAACCTGAAGACCCAGACATATAATCACATACCAGCATGGTAGAGACAAAGCCCATGCCCATGCCCCCATAATTTTCAGGAACGGGGATACTTAAAAAGCCCAATTCCCCCGCTTTTTTCATCAGTGCTTCGGTAAAGGCATAGTCTTTCTTTTCAAAGCGCTCCTTATACGGCCATACTTCTCGATCAATAAATTCGATAACGGATGCTTTCATCAGCTGTTGTTCTTCATTGAAATCTTCAGGCGTAAAGACCTGGGCTGGATTTGTTTTTGAGAGTAAAAAAACACCTCCTGTTACATCGTTTTGTGCTTTTGTTTCCATAATTATTCAGTTTTTAGGTTTGGGGTGAAAAATTCAAAATTTAATGCTGTTTCTTTTATACACTGCATTACTTCATAAAAGATTTTTATTTTCTCAGGACTCAATGTGTTGGCGATCATTTGATTAAAATGGAGCACAACCGCTTTAGAATCGTCTCTTTTTTCTTTACCAAAAGGTGTCAGGTGAACCAGTACACTCCGACCGTCATTTGGATTCTGTGCGCGGTATATTAAATTTCGTGATTCCATGGTTTTTAATAAGCGGGACAGACTGGTGGGCTCCATCCCCATTTTGGGTCCCAGTGTAGTAGAGGGGGTCCCTTCAGGAGCGATGCTTAATAGAGCAAAACCTGTTGCCATAGTAGAATCAAATTTATTGGCCTCTTTGTTATACATTTTACTTACTAAATTCCATGTGGCGCGTAGCGCACTATCAAAGGTTTCTTGTTTCATCTCTATAAAGATATAAAAAATACTATGCATGCATAATAAAAACACAAAAAATACGACGCTTCTTTTGTGGATTTATTTTAAGCGTACATGTCTTCTATAAGAGCGGTATATTTTTCAGCAATTACTTTTCTCTTGAGCTTCATCGTAGGGGTTAGATGCCCTTCGTCAATTGTCCATTCATTTGGGGTTAATTGAAATTTTTTGATTTGTTCCCAAGAACCAAAAAAGCTGTTGTGGTGATCAATTTCTTTTTGAAAAGCTGCTATAAGTTTATTTTCTTTGACCGCTTCTTCTAGTGAATTTACTTGTATTCCATGATCAGACAGCCAATTCATTACAAATTCAACATTTGGCTGTATCAGTGCAGTAGGCATTTTTCTGCCTGCACCCACAACCATAATTTGTTCAATAAAAAGGGACTGCTTCATTTGATTTTCAATCACTTGTGGGGCAATATATTTACCACCAGAAGTTTTAAACATTTCTTTTTTCCGATCGGTTATTTTGAGAAAGCCCTCTTGATCGAGCTCACCAATATCTCCCGTATGAAAAAATTCACCTGTCATCACTTCTTTTGTTTTGGCTTCCTCTTTATAATAGCCCATCATTACATTAGGCCCTTTACAGAGTATTTCACCATCCTCAGCAATTTTCACAGTGACTCCATCGATTACCTTTCCCACTGTACCAATTCTAAAATGACTTTTTCTCATGTCATTCACAGAAATTACAGGGGAGGTTTCAGTAAGGCCATAGCCCTCAACTAAGGTCATTCCAGCTGCAGTAAAGACACGTGCCAATCGGGGTTGAAGTGCCGCACTTCCCGAAGCGATAAGTTTTAAATTTCCTCCAAGTGCTTCTTGCCATTTAGATAGTATAAGCTTTCGCGCTATTTTGAGTTTAAATTCATACCAAGCCCCATTTTGTCCATAGGGTTCGTATTGTAAGCCTATATTTACTGCCCAATAAAATAATTTCTGTTTTACACCACTTAATTCTTCTCCTTTGGCGTAAATTTTGTCGTATACTTTTTCGAGCAGTCTGGGTACTGCGGTCATAACTTGAGGTTTGACTTCACGTAAATTATCTGCAATCGTTTCTAAAGATTCTGCAAAATAAACAGAAACACTATTATACATATAGATATAGAGAATCACTCGCTCAAAAATATGACAAACAGGAAGGAAACTCAGTGCAGAAGCTTCGCCTATTGTAAGGGGCAGTCGTTTCGAGCTCGATAAAACATTAGAAACGACATTATGATGGCTGAGCATTACTCCTTTGGGTACACCCGTAGTCCCTGAAGTGTAAATGATAGTAGCCAAGTCAGCAGGATTTACCTCATCTTTTCGTTTTTGTACAGTTTCTTGATGGGGTTTGTCTCTACCGATGTCTAATAATTCACTCCAATGTGCACACCCATTGATCTGGTCAAAACTGTACACTTTTTTTAGCGATTTGATATTCTTTTTTACCGCCATTACTTTATCATAAACCTCTTTATCCGAAACAAAACAATACTGGCTTTCAGAATGATTGAGGATGTATTCGTAATCTTGCGCTGAAATTGTGGGGTAAATAGGAACATTGACTGCTCCCACAGTAAGTAAACCTATATCTATCAAGCTCCACTCTGTTCTATTGTTAGAGGAAATCATCGCGATTTTATCTTGGGCTTCTATCCCAAGTTCTATTAAGGCATTACTTATAGCCTCGGCTTGCTCACAGAAAATTTCAGAGGAAATGCTTTCCCATTTCCCGTTGTATTTTGTGCTAAATGATTTTTCAAGTGGATGGTGGTCCCTCTGATGACTGATAAAGTCAAATAATCGTGTCGGTGTCATAAGCAGCTATTTACTGCAAAATATAAAATATTTTGTTGTAAATCAGCATAGACCTTTTTAGAAGCTTAAATTAAACACTTTAATGCATTCTCAAAAGCCATAATCCAAGGACTAACTTCATCTTTTCTGCCAGAAGGGTAATGCGCCCAGTTCCAAGGAAAAGTAGAGCGCTCTAAATGCGGCATCATTACGAGATGACGTCCGTCTTTAGAGCATAACATGGCCGCGTTATAGTCTGAACCATTAGGGTTTGAGGGGTAATCAGTATAGAGGTATTTGCCAGGAATTTCATAGTGGTGTTCTGCTTCTGGTAGGGAGAATTTTCCCTCTCCATGAGCGGCCCAAATCCCCAATGTACTCCCTTCTAAACCTTTTAACATAATCGCAGCACTTTTTTGAATACTTACAGCGGTAAAGATGCACTCAAATTTTTTAGAATCGTTGTGAAGCATCTTAGGTTTTTTTGTATCTAAGGGATTAAGCAGGCCGAGTTCTATAAATAATTGACAACCATTACACACGCCAAGTGACAAGGTATCTGGGCGGTTAAAAAAGTTTGTCAGAGCGGTTTTAGCACGTTCATTGTATTTGATTGCTCCTGCCCATCCCTTTGCTGAACCTAATACATCAGAATTTGAAAATCCGCCTACCGCTACTAGAAATTGAATATCCTCCAGTGTTTCTCTTCCCTCCAGCAGATCTGTCATATGCACATCACGCACTTCAAATCCACAAAGGTCCATGGCATAGGCCATTTCTCGTTCTGAATTACTCCCTTTTTCTCGCAGCACAGCAGCTTTAATTTTTTTCTTTAGCGGTTTAGGAAGTTTTCCATTAAAGGTGGCCGGAAACTGAAATTGTAAGGGCTGTTTGAGGCTATTTTCTGCTCTGGATTTTGCAAGTGCTGGGGTGGTTTGTTGAAGTTCTAAAGCAGCAGAGGTCGACATCCATGATTTTCGCATCGCAGCAATATTGAACTCGAAAGAATTAAATTCGAGGAGACCTTTTGCATTGACTTCACCCAGTTTTATGGCTTTTATTTTCTGATTTTTTAATAGGGCTGTCAGATTTTCTTTTGATTGAAGTACGATAGCTGGTTTTTCAGAAAATAGTAATTTAACAAAATCTGTTTCTTCAAAGGAGGAAAAATCCAAAGACATTCCCATCTCATTGGTAGAGAAGCACATTTCTAATAAAGTAGTGATCAAACCTCCCGAGCCGATATCATGACCAGCTTCAATTTTTTCTTTTTTGATAAGGTCTTGAACAGCATCAAAGACAGTTTTGAAATAGGCCGCATCTTGAACAGTGGGCGCTGAGCGGCCAATGGCATTTTGATTTTGAGCAAAAGAGCTGCCCCCTAAGTGAAATTCATCTTGACACAAATCAATATAATAAAGAGAACCACTATTTAATTTCGCAACAGGGGTAACCACTTTTTTTACATCAGAACAATGCCCTGCTGCAGAAATAATTACAGTGCCCGGAGCCAAAACATCACCCTTTGGATATTTTTGCTTCATGGAGAGGGAGTCTTTTCCCGTTGGGATATTTATTCCTAGGGCAATGGCAAAATCGGAACAGGCCTTTACTGCCTGATAGAGACGGGCGTCTTCCCCTTCATTATTACAGGGCCACATCCAATTTGCTGAGAGGGAAACACTTTGAATTCCATTAGCCAAAGGAGCCCAAATAATATTTGTTAGCGCTTCTGCAATAGCATTGATACTTCCTTTTTCAGGATCAATTAAACCGCTGACTGGAGCATGGCCTATCGAAGTTGCGATACCGGCAGCACCCTTATAATCTAGTGCAACTACACCACAGTTACTCAAGGGAAGTTGAAGTTCTCCTACACATTGTTGTTGGGCCACTCTACCCGTAACGCAACGGTCTACCTTATTGGTAAGCCAGTCTTTACAAGCAACCGCCTCTAGCTGTAAAACCTCATGAATATACTGGTCTAGATGTGCTATTTGATAAGCTACTTCTGCATATTCAGTATTTATTTTTTTGTCCTCCATTACGGTCTTGGGAGCACTACCGAAAAGCGCATCTAAGGAGAGATCAATGGGCTTTTCACCTGTTTTTTCAGAAACAAAACAAAAGTGATGATTTTCTGAAACTTCACCTACAATATAAAAAGGAGCCCTTTCTCGGGCGGCTATTTTTTCAAGTAAAAGTGCATCTTCAGGTGCTAAAATAAGCCCCATCCGTTCCTGGGACTCATTTCCAATAATTTCTTTTGCCGATAAAGTAGCATCCCCGATGGGTAATGCATCGAGTTGGATGGTACCCCCCGTCTCTTCTACTAATTCTGAAAGACAGTTGAGGTGCCCACCAGCACCATGATCGTGAATTGAAATGATGGGATTTGTTGGCGCTTCTACGAGCGCCCGAATTGCATTCGCCACTCTTTTTTGCATCTCAGGGTTAGAACGCTGAACCGCATTGAGCTCTATAGCGCTACCAAAAGCACCTGTATCTGCTGATGAAACAGCAGCACCACCCATACCAATCCGATAATTATCACCCCCTAAAACAATGATTTTATCCCCTTTTTTGGGTTTTAACTTTTGAGCTTGCTCTTTTTTGGCAAATCCAATACCACCCGCGAGCATAATAACCTTATCATACCCTAATGCCCGTTTATTTTCTTGGTGTTCAAAAGTGAGTAGGGAACCTGTAATGAGAGGCTGACCAAATTTATTTCCGAAGTCTGAGGCTCCATTTGAGGCTTTAATGAGAATATCAATAGGGGTTTGATACAACCATTTTCGCTCAGGAAAAGGAAATTCTTTGAGATTATTTTGAATACGTGAGTAAGGCGTCATATAAACAGCAGTACCAGCAAGAGGAATAGAGCCTTGACCGCCTGCTAAGCGGTCTCTGATTTCTCCACCTGAGCCGGTAGCAGCCCCATTGAAGGGCTCAACAGTTGTGGGGAAATTGTGAGTTTCTGCTTTTAAAGAAATTACACTATGGGCTGAAGTTTTGATAAAACGACTCGGCACTTCTCCCTTTTCTGGCGCAAATTGCTCTATGATTGGACCCTCAATAAATGCTACATTGTCTTTGTAGGCTGAGACTATAGTATTGGGATGTATTTGAGCTGTTTTTTTGATGAGCTTGAAGAGGCTGCTTTCCTGTTTTTTTCCATCGATAACAAATTCTCCATTGAAAATTTTATGCCGACAATGTTCAGAATTAACTTGTGAAAAACCAAACACTTCAGAGTCAGTAAGCGGTCGATTTAATGACTTAGAAAGTGCTTCAAGATAAGAGACTTCTTCTTGGTTTAGGGCGAGTCCCTCTTGGGTGTTGTAGGCGGCGATATCGTGGATTTCAATTATACTTTCGGGAAGAATAGCTACTTTAAATAAGTCCTGCGCTAAATCAGTAACCAATGCGACAAGCATAGGGTCTGGTTGGCTCATCTGGTTTTTAGCTTCGTAAACTTCTATGCGTTCAATACCACTGAGGCCCATATTTTGGGTAATTTCTACTGCATTGGTACTCCAGGGAGTAACCATTGTTGCTCGAGGGCCATAAAACGCTCCTTTTATTGTAGAGGTACTCAAAAAAGGGGCGCCGCTAAAAAGCCAGCTTAATTTTTCTAATTCTGAATTGGGAAGTTCAAGCTTGCATTGAACAGCAAATACTTGGTTTTTGGGATCGCCAAAAAAGAGGATCATACCAGTAAAGTTAAAGCACAAAAATAAGGCTTTCCGCTCACATATTTAACTTGGAATAACAGCTTATAAATGAAGTTATCTTCTTTTTATTCACAGTTTTTTTATTCCCTAAAAGTGACGCTCCTGCAAAGTGAAAATTTAGCAAGAATTTTTATCTTTAGATTATAAAAAGTTAAAGATGATGCAACCAGCACCCCCTGAAAACGCCCACAAGGAAATTCCCGGAAACCCTTCCACAGCCAAGAGCAGTAAGCTTGCTTTAAGGACTGAGGCTGATGCGGATAACCTTAGGGTATTGTCTATTGAAGATTGGCAATTTTGGCTCCGTAATGGCTATATCGTAATAAAGAACGCCATCTCTAGGGAGCAAGCTCAAAAAACGGCTGATTTTTTATGGGAATTTGAAGAAAAAGATCCGTTAAACCCTGCGACCTGGTATACCCAGGCCCGCGCTGAAATGCAAATGAAAGAACTTCAGGGTACAGGTATGGTTGAAGTTTACAATCACCAATTACTTTGGGAAAATAGACAGACCAAAAGGGTATACGATGCCTTTGTAGATATTTGGGGAACTGAAAAATTATGGGCGACCATAGACCGAGCGAATTTAAATTTCCCAATACGAAAAGGTTTTGAATACAAAGGATTTATTCACTGGGACTACGACCCAGAAACCAAACCACAAAATGTACAAGGTGTATTGGCACTCGCTGATCAAACTGATACTGAAATGGGAGGATTTCAATGTATCCCTTGGCTTTTCAGAAATTATGATACCTGGAAACAAAGCCAGCCCAAAGATCGGAATCGCTATCAGCCAGATATTAGCGGTTTGGAGCAGCACATTGTAAAAGTGCCCCTGGAAGCAGGTGATTTATTGATTTTCAATAGTCTAGAACCTCATGGGATTCGACCCAATAATTCCAATGATAAAGTGCGTATTGCACAATATATTTCGATGATGCCAGCAGAGGAAGAAAATCAAGCGCTCAAAGAATGGCGTATTCAGTCATGGAAAAATAGAATTGCACCTGAAGGACATGCTTTTCCTGGCGATCCTAGAAATTGGGAACAAACCAAATATCAAACAGCTCAACTGAGCGCTTTGGGAGAAAAATTATTAGGTGCTCGTTCTTGGGAGTAGCTATGGGCTTTTCTAGAATATAAGAACTAGAGAGATTAGACTAGAATCATTATAATTGACAGTACCATGCCTGCTAGAGTAAAATAAATTGCCTTTTTGAAAATATCAGTATGAGGTAAAAACATCCAATAAGCAGAGAAAACAAAAAAGAGAAGCGCTACCCCAAAAAATAAATTGAGATAATATAAGGGAGAGTTGTTTGTAGCCTTGTGCATTTTCTCCATCATTCCCAATATTTTTGGTGGTTGGGCTTGTAGGTAAGATATTTCGCCTGTTTCACTGTTGTAATTGAGTTCTTTTGCTCCCCTTATTTCAGGAGGGGTTTCCAACCCTTTTTCTATAGTACGCTCTATTTTTACATACTTTTTAAATGTATCTGTGGTTCTGTATGTGAGGGTGATGCCTGTTAGGGCGTACATAAACATGATACCTGCGAGAAAAAAACCTAGATAGCGGTGTATAACTCTGATTTTATTGCTTGTTTTTATTGAATTGATTTTCATTTTTTAATTTACTTTTTCCTGCGATAAGCTTATTTGCTTGTGAATTTACTATTTAATTTAAATTAATCTTAATCAGTATTTGCGTTTTAGTTTTGCGATATAAAATCCATCAAATTGGGTTTGATGCGTGAAAAAAGTTTGCGCTTTCTCCAGTTCAAAGCATTGTCCTTTTTCTGAATCCAAAAATCGAGTTATTTGATACTGGTTTTCATCGGGAAAAATAGAACAAGTAGCGTATACCAGTAGGCCTCCTTTTTTTACAAGTAAGGCATTTTTTTGTAGGATTTCTTCTTGTAGTTTTAGTAGCGCTTCAATTTTTTTAGGATTCATATGCCATTTGGCCGCTGGGTTTCTTCTTAAAACCCCCAACCCACTACAAGGGGCATCTATAAGCACAGCAGTTGCAGATCCCTCAGCGAGTTGTTTTGTATGTTTGACATCTATAGGAATTGTTTCAATAATAGTTACCCCATTTCGAGCCGCTCTTTTTTTGAGTAGTTCTAATTTTTTAGCAGTATCAAAAGCAATGATTTTACCTTTATTTTCCATGAGAGCTGCAATATGTAGACTTTTTCCACCACTTCCCGCGCAGGCATCTATAATGAGATCTTCAGCTTTTGGCTTTACCCAATGAGCCACTCTTTGAGAATTGGCATCTTGAATTTCAAATCGACCTTCACGATAGAAGGGGTGTTGACTTAAATTTAGATGTTTATCGATTACAATTGCTTCTGGCACTTCTTTAGACAATACGGCATTGAGCGTTAAATCTTTATTTAATTGGTGCAAAAGAGCTTCAGTCTTGCCTTTAAGGGTATTAGCTCGTAATACCAGGGGCGCTTGTTCATTAAGCGCTTGACATTCTTCTTTCCAGACTCTTTCTTTAAAACTTTTCCGTCCAAGCTCGTCGAGCCAATCAGGAATTGAAGCCCTAATTTGAAGCGGAAGTGAATCGTGATTTTGGGGAGATTTAAGTTTTAAATTTTGAATATTTGAAAACTCTTCCCATTTTGCCAGTAGACCTTGTTTTGTAAGAATCCAAACTCCAAAAAGTTCCCATAAATAATTTACAGACGCAGGATTTAAATCACCCAAATACTCATAATATCTTTTCCAACGGATGCAGTCGAGCAGGGCTTCCCCAATAGTTCTTCGATCACGAGAGCCCCATTTATTATTTTGCTTTAAAATTTTATTGAGACTCGGCCTTAAGGCTTGTTTTTGAATAAGAATGAGTTCAAGTCCTCGGATTACTCCTATTGCAAGATTTCGATGAATTTTCACAAGAATAAATTTAACTTATTCTTTTTCCTTTCCCTTTTCTTGCTCTTTTTTAGGCCGATTTCTCATCCGATTCAGCATAACTTGATCAAATTCCTTTTCTTGATGAAGAATTCTGAGTACTTCTTTAGGACGAATAAGTTTAAGGAGTTTTTGATTTCTCTCGTGTTTAATGGTCATGCCTAATTGCTCAAACTGGAAATACTCATTGATGTATTTGGAGGCACTTTCTGATGAAATGGTATCAAACGCATTTGACACCTCTTGTCTTACTTTTCTTTTGAGGAGCCAAACTTCATTGTGGTAACGGTTTTCATATTCGTCGAAAAGGTCATAAAAATTGGCTTTTTCAGTTTCATTTAGTTTGGTATTTTCAATAATGAAATCCCGTTTCATTGTTTTAAATTTTTGAAACCTTTCGTTGTTTTGCGCTTGGACGAGCAGGGCCATATAAAAGAAAAAAAAGAAACTTAAAAATTTGATAGTGTTCATCTTTTAAGGCTTAAGGATTTGGTTTATCGTTGTTTCAATTTCACTTTCCTCCAACATAGAATAGACCTCAAAACCGTCAAAATCTTCAAGGTAATAACTCTCAATAAACTCATTTAAAGCCTGTTCTCTTTCTGTTTCAATAGGGGGTTGTTGTTGCGTAAGTGTAAGTAAAAAAAGTATTGCGGCTACCGCAGCTGTAATACTGTAATAGATTTTTTTAAAACTCGGTTTACTTGAAGTAACAGAATTATTGGTTTGCTGAAGCAGTGCAGACTCTAACTTTTCAAAATAATTCTCAGGGGTACTGAAAGGATTTAATTTTGAAATAGAATCTATTGGGTGAATCAATTGCTCTTCGAGCTGATCAAAATACCCTTTTGGTACTTTAAACGGATTTTGTTTTTTAAAGTCTGTCATTCAGTTCAGTTTTAATTTTTTTTACCGCATGATGATAGGAGGCTTTTAGGGCTCCGATACTTGTATCTAATACTTTAGAGATCATCTCATAGGGCATGTCATCAAAATACTTCATATTAAAAACGATGCGTTGTTTTTCAGGTAAGCGGGCAACTAATTTCTGAAGTTCTAATGCTGCTTGATCTCCATCAAAATAAGAATCTGCAGTTAAACCTTCTGCTTTGGCTTCCACCCATTCCTGGTTTTGCAATCCCATTTTAGCCGCTTTACTATTAATAAAATTTAATGCTTCATTGGTTGCAATTCGATACATCCAAGTAAAGAGCGTACTGTTTTCCCTGAATTTGTCAATATTCAAATGAACCTTAATAAAAGTATTCTGAACCACGTCATGCGCATCATCGTGATCAAGTACTAACTTTCGAATATGCCAGTACAAGCGTTCTTTGTAATCAGAGACCAATTTTCTGAACGCTTCTTCTTTAGTAAGCGGGTCTTTGAGTGCGTGTACAAATAATGATTGCTGTTCCAACAACGTTACGGTTTAAATCTATAGACAAGATAAAAAGAAAAAAGTTTAATCCATTTGCTGCATATACACCCAGCTTTTGTAGTCCTTATTATTTTTTATGAGAAGCTGATGGGTTCCTGAGTCACTAATTTGACCTTCTTTCACTACCAAAATAAGGTCAGCATGTTGGACAGTAGACAGGCGGTGAGCGATTACTAAAGAAGTTCTATTTTTCATTAATTCCTCTAGGGCCTGTTGTATTTGCTGTTCAGATTGAGTATCTAAAGCAGCTGTAGCCTCGTCTAAGATGAGTAATTCGGGGTTTTTCACTAAGGCACGAGCAATCGTTAATCGTTGCTTTTGTCCTCCTGATAGTTTATTTCCTCCCTCTCCAATGATTGTTTCATAGCCCTCCGGCAATTGGTGAATAAAATCGGTAGCATTTGCGGCATGTACTGCAGCCTCTATTTGCTTTCTATCTGCCTTTGGATTTCCCAATATCAAATTGGCGTAGACGGTATCATTAAAAAGGATAGATTCTTGAGAGACAAGACTGATTTTCTCATAAAGGCTTTTCTTTTTGATATTATGGAGGGGTATTCCATCAATTGTAATAAGGCCCCGATCAGGTTCATAAAAGCGATTGAGAAGGTGCGTAATACTTGTTTTACCGCTTCCTGAGGGACCCACCAGAGCAACAAGCTGTCCTTTTTTTATCTCAAAAGACAATTGTTTTAATACTTGTTTTTTACCATAGCTGAAACTGACTTGATCAAAAATGATGCTTTTTGAAAAAGACTGCAAAGGTTGTGCGGAAGGGCTGTCTTCTAAGTAATCAGGCGCATTTAGTATTGTTAAAATGCGCTCCGCCGCAGCATTGCCTTTTTGAATACTATAACTCGCTTTGCTGATTGATTTAGCAGGGGTGAGTATATTATAAGCCAGCCCCATATAAACAATAAAAGAGGTTCCAGAAATACTTTTTTCTATTAGCACCATAGAACCTCCGAACCAAAGCAAAACACCTATAGCTGTAATCCCTAAAAACTCACTTGTAGGACCCGCTAGGCTTGCTCGGTGGAGTAACTGGTTGGAAAAGGTATAAAATCGTGTGGTAGCCGCTTTAAATTTTGATTTAAAATAATCTCCAGCAGTAAAGATTTTAATTATTTTTTGGCCGTTGACTGTTTCATCTAAAAGCGATAAAAAATCACCCTGCTCTTTTTGAATTTTTGCTGATTGATTTTTAAGTTTTTTTCCAATAAATGAGATAATAAGCCCTGAAATAGGGATAAATAAAAGAGCAAATAAAGTCAGTTTTACACTAAAAAATAACATGGCTAGCATAGAAAACAGTATAGTAAGAGGTTCTCTTACGAGTAATTCTAACAGAGATAAAAAAGAAACCTGAAGCTCACTAACATCACTTGTAATTGTAGCCATTAAATCTCCTTTTTTTTGTTTTGAAAAATAGGAAATGGGAAGATTAATAATTTTATGATAAATAGAAGTGCGCAGGTCCCTTACAATTCCATTTCGCAAATAGGTAATAAAAAACAAAGCAAAATAATTCGAGATATTTTTTAAGAGAAATAAGCTTAATACAAGACCGATTACAAGTAGTAATGTATTTTCTGGATTTTCATCTATCCGAGAAGCGATAAGGTAATTAAAATGGCCTTTAATATATTCGGGAAAATTAAAAACCCCCTCATAAGAAGGAGGTTTATACTGTGCTTGGCTCTTACCAAATAGAACATCCAGCATAGGTATGAGAGCGATAAAAGACAAGGCGCTAAAAAGGGCGTACAGGGAGTTAAAAAAAATATTTAGAAAAGCATAAGCTCTATAGGGCCACCCAAATTTCAAAATTTTTTGGAAAGCACTATTCATGAAGGTAAAATTGAAGAAATCAATTGCTCCAATTTATTTTCGAGTTGAAGCTCTTGTTCCTGCCATTCAAGCTCAGGGTTAAAGTCTTGATTCACGCTAAAGTAATATTTAATTTTTGGTTCTGTCCCGCTGGGTCTTAGGGCAATTTTTGAACCGTCCTCAAGTTTAAAAATTAAGACATTAGAAGCAGGAAAATTTAATTTTTCTTCAACTTGTTTTTTAAAATCGTAAGCAGTTAAATGATGGTAATCTTCTAAACGACAAACGGCATGCCCTCCAATTTCTTTAGGGGGATTTTCTCGAAAATCCTCCATCTGCTGAGCGATAAAAGCCACTCCCTCCTTTCCTTTTTTGGTAAGGGAGACCAATCGTTCTTTATAAGCGCCATATTTTTTGTAACACTCAATTAAAAGCCCATAAAAACTAGTTCCTTTTGTTTTTGCTTCATTGGCTATCTCACAAGCCAAGAGACTGGCTGAAATCGCATCTTTATCTCGTACAGAGTCTCCCACTAGATAACCGTAACTTTCTTCACCACCGCCCACAAATTCCAAATCAGAAAAATCTTCAATGAGTTTTGCAATCCATTTAAACCCTGTAAGCGTGGCTTTATACTGAATATGATACTCTTTTGCAATTTGCTCGATAAGCGGAGAGGAAACAATTGTTGAGGCAATAAAACAATTAGGGTGTAAGCGCCCTTGTTTCTTTTTTTGATTTAGTAAAAAGTCTGTAAGTACGGCCATAATCTGATTGCCATTTAAATACACCCAATTGTGATGCGTGTCTCTTACGACCAATCCAAACCGATCTGCATCAGGATCTGTTCCTATAACTAGATCAGCATTTTTCTCTGTTCCCAATGCAACTGCTAGTTGTAAAGCGTCTTTTTCTTCGGGGTTAGGAGAAGCCACTGTTGGAAAATTCCCATTAGGGTGCATTTGCTCCTTCACCAAACTGACATTATCATAGCCTGCTTGGGCTAAAACGTCAGGCAAGATGGTAATGGAGGTACCGTGAATAGGGGTAAAAATAATTTTTAGGGCTTTCTTTTTTTCTTTACTAAAAAGTGCGGTATTTAATACCTCATTTCGATAGGCGCTATCCAGCTCGGCATCGATAAGTGTTAAAAACTTAGGATTTCCCTTAAATTGTATAGACCCGAATGCTGTTTCTTGAATTTTTTCGCTTAGATACTGATCATGGGGGGGTACCAGTTGGCCACCATCTTTCCAATAAACTTTAAATCCATTGTATTCAGGCGGATTATGCGAGGCTGTCAATACAATTCCACAATGGGCTTTCAAATAACGTACTGCAAAGGAAAGCTCGGGAGTAGGGCGCAAAGCGCTAAAAAGAGCACAATGAATCACATTTGCAGTAAATACACCAGCGCAAACTTCTGCTAATTCTTGACTTTGATTTCTACAATCATAGGCAATTACGAGACTTAATTTTTCATTGGGATATACAATTTTCAAATAGTCAGCCAGTCCTTGAGCGCTTTTCCCCAGGGTATATTTATTAATGCGATTGGTACCCACGCCCATAATTCCTCGCATGCCTCCCGTACCAAAAGCTAGGTCTTTGTAAAAAGCATCCTCTGCATGTGCTGGTGAAGCCCTTAGTAATTTAACTTTTTCCTGCGTCTTTTTATCAAAAGGGGGCTGCATCCATTCTGCGATACGTTGCTGTAGATCCATCGATTAAATTTGTTCCTTAATATGGTAACGCGCGGAGGGCTTATTATTTCTAAGGACTAATTCTCCGAGAAATCCAGCAATAAAAAATTGGCCCCCTAATAACATTAGAGTTAAGGCGATATAAAATTCAGGGCGCTCAGTAATTAATCGAGACTGGGTGTCAAAATATAATTTGTCAATTCCTAAAAAAAGGGTAAATCCTAAACCGAATAAAAGCATGACTGTTCCCCATAGTCCGAAAAAGTGCATCGGTCTTTTGCCAAAGCGATTGACAAACCATAAAGTAATCAAGTCTAAAAATCCCTTAAAAAAGCGATCTGCTCCAAATTTAGTATGACCAAATTGTCTGGCTTGATGCTGTACTATTTGTTCACCAATTTTATTAAATCCGGCTTGTGAGGCCAGTACGGGGATATAGCGATGCATTTCACCGTGAACATCTATGCTTTTAATTACCTCTTTACGGTAGACTTTAATTCCACAGTTAAAATCATGTAAGGAGATGCCTGATAGACGCCGCGCTGCCCAATTAAAAAGTTTAGAGGGTAGGTTTTTAAATAAGAAAGAGTCATACCGCTTTTTTTTCCACCCAGAAATTAGATCTAATCCTTCTTTTTCAAGGTTCGCAATCATTTGGGGAAGTTCTTCAGGAGAGTCTTGTAAGTCAGCGTCTAAAGTTGCGATATATGTCTTTGTAGCCCTTTCAAAGCCTGCGTGCAGCGCCTGTGATTTTCCATAATTTTTTTGGAAACGCACTCCTTTTACCTCAGGATACTGTGAGGAGAGCGCCTGAATGGTTTTCCAAGAGTCATCTGTACTGCCGTCATCTATAAAAAGAATCTCTAAAGAGGTCGCTTTATTTTTTAGGGATTTCACAATCCACTGATGAAGCGGAATCAATGATTCATTTTCATTGAGAAGAGGTATTATAACGGAAAGCTCAAAGGGTTTGTACATCAAGACAAAATTACAAAATTTGTCTTATTCAGGTCTTGACTTCTTTACGATTAACCCTCCGATTAGAGAGATGATAAATCCGATAAATAGCGAACCAATAATTTGAAAGGCAGAACGAATTAAGGGCCCAGAAAATTTTTCTTGCATCGCTCTAATATTTTCTAGCTGATCTTGGGTTATTTCTGGATTTTCTATCCTCATTTTGTCCATTTGAAAATCGAGTGCTTTTTGCATTAAATCAGGATCTAAAAATTCAGAAAGAATAAAAGAATAGACTACACCAATTAATGCCGCAAGAGCAGAGATGCCTAAGCCAACTTTTAATGCCTCAGAAAGGCTCATAAAGCCCTCATTTTGCTTTTTGTATTGAATAAAGGCATAGAGTATTACGCCAATCATTATCACTATACCTACAATGCCAGAGGCTTGGGCTTGCTGGTAATGCATATCTAAAAAGAACAGCATCAAATTAAAGGTGATAGAGATCCCTGAAAGAAGAAGCGCATAGTTAATTACAATAGATTTGAAAGGAGATTGATTGTTCATGAGGTTGTGTTTAAATTCGTATTTAAAGATAAAAAAAGAAAAAGAGATTGTGCTATTTAGAAAATAAATTTAAATTTGCACTCGATTTTTAGTATTATGAAAGCAAATATTCATCCTGATAATTACCGCTTAGTAGCTTTTAAAGACATGTCTAATGATGATGTTTTTATTACCAAATCAACTGCTAATGCCAAAGAAACAATAGAAGTTGAGGGTGTTGAGTACCCACTAATCAAGCTTGAAATCTCAAGAACTTCTCATCCTTTTTATACAGGTAAAACAAAACTTGTTGATACAGCGGGTAGAATTGATAAATTCAAAAACAAGTACGCGAAATTCAAAAAGGATTAATTTCTTTTCCAAAAAATTCAAAAACCGCCTTAAAGCGGTTTTTTTTATTCCTTAAATACGGTTTTTAGGACTAATAAATTGATGGGATTAATTTCCATTCCTTTGATGTTTTTTTGTACAAATCGGATCACTTCATCATAATAAAGCGGGATAAGGGGATGATCTTTCATTGCCAGAGCGTCCATCTTACCATAGAGTTTGGTTCTGGCTTTTTCATCACCTACAGAGAGCGATTGCGCATACAAAGAGTCAAAAGCAGCATTTTGATAATGCGTATAGTTGGGGCCATTGGGGGAGAAATTTTTACCGTAAAACAAGGAGAGGTAATTTTCTGCATCAGGATAGTCCGCGATCCAGCTTGCCCTGAAAAGTTCCAATTTACCAGCAGATTTTGCTTGTCTTAATGTCGCAGTAGGTAAAACCTCTATTTGTAGTTCAATTCCTATTTTCTGCATTTCCCTTTGGAGGTATTCACACAGATCGATATAGTTAGAATCAGTGGTAAGGGTTAGCTGAGGGGGAGATTGATTCTCATCTGTATAGGCTTTTACTAGTTTTTTTGCTTTCTGTGGGTCGTAACTAAATTCGTTTTCACTGGTACCCCCGAGCCCTTTGGGGATAAAACCTTTTTTTGCAGGATAGCCAATATTATTTCTTAAAAAAGCAATCATTAATTTACGATCAAATCCAATATTCATGGCCTCCCTTATTTTGGGTGATTGTATTGCCGGATTTGAATGGTCTAAATAAAATCCAATATATTCTGTATTGAGATAAGGTCCATTCAGAAGCTGTATACGGTTTTTATATTTGGGTTGGAGGGCGCCTCTAGGAGTGAGTAATTCGTCTTTATAGGAACTGTCTAAAGAATTGATAAAATCTAATTTTCCCTGCAAAAAAAGCATAAATTCACTTTGAATATCAGGGATAAATTCGATTGCCACCGCTTCTAAATAAGGGAGCTTATTTCCTGCTGAATCTTTTTCAAAATAGCGGTTATTTTTTCGCAATACAAGTTTAACATCTTCTTCCCAACGTTTAAAATAAAAAGGGCCTGTACCTATCGGGTTGGAACGAAAGCGGCTGCCATAATATTCAACTACCTCTTGAGGGACAACGGCGCAATAACGCATGGAGAGCAGTCCTAAAAAACCGGGGAAGGGGTTTTTAAGTTCAATTTCCAAAGTATAATCATCGATTGCACGATAGGATTTGACTTGTTGCATAACCCAACTTCCTGGAGAAGCTACTTTAGGGTCTGTAAGCCGGTTAAAACTATAGACGAAATCCGAAGCTTTTACCTTGCGCGTCTCCGCTGGACCGAAAAGGGGAGAGGAGTGAAAATAAATATCGTCTCTAAGCTTAAAGCGATAGGTAATTCCGTCGCTGCTGATCTCCCAATGAGCAGCAATTTCAGGCTGAATGTGTAGTTCTTTATCCAGTTGGACAAGCCCATTAAAAAGCTGATTGATGGGCCAGATATTTTGAGGATTTCGGGCAAAGGCAGGATCCAGAGAGGTAACATTCCTGTATTCGTTGTATCGAAAAACTGTATGCGGATCTATTTCATTTCTTTCTTTACATCCCTGCAAGAGAAAAGCCAATAAAAAGAAACATAAAAGAGGAAACAAACCCGTGCGTGTCATCAATATTATTGTTGATATATTTGCGTAAAATTACACCTTTAAGATCAGCTATGGAAAATCTTGTAGTTCCAACTTTAAAAACTGAGCAAGTAGCACCTCGTGTTGCTTTTCACACTTTAGGGTGCAAACTGAATTTTTCTGAAACAGCCACAATCACTCGAAAAGTAGAAAAAGAAGCTTACAAAAGAGTCGCTTTTGAAGAGTTTGCTGAGGTTTATGTAATCAATACTTGTTCCGTTACTGAGAATGCAGATAAGCGCTTAAAAGGGCTGGTAAAAAAAGTGCTCAAACAAAATCCAAACGGTTTTGTAGTTGTAATTGGCTGTTATGCACAATTACAGCCAGAAGCTATTGCAGCTTTAGAAGGGGTAGATTTAGTTCTTGGAGCGGCAGAAAAATTTAAACTCAATGCCTATTTACAAGACCTCACCAAACAACCCCAAGGGATTGTTCATTCTTGTGAAATCGAAACCGTAGATTTTTATGAGAGTAGTTATTCTGTAAATGATCGTACGCGTGCTTTTTTAAAAGTTCAAGATGGTTGTGACTATAAATGTACGTATTGCACCATCCCTAGAGCAAGAGGAGTATCCCGCAGTGACCGGCTTGAAAATATCATTAATAACGCCAATAAAATTGCGAAAGAGGGTTTAAATGAAATTGTTCTCACTGGCGTAAATATTGGAGATTACGGTAAAGGTGAATATGGTAATAAAAAACATGCACATACTTTTCTAGAGTTAATTCAAGCTTTGGATGAAGGCACCCCGATCAATCGTATTCGAATTTCTTCAATTGAGCCCAATTTACTCAGTGAGGAAATAATATCATTTGTAGCAAAAAGCCAACGCTTTGTTCCGCATTTTCATATCCCACTCCAAAGTGGAAGTGATAAGATTTTGAAAAGTATGAAGCGACGTTATTTAAGTCCTTTATATAAACAACGTATTGAGTGGATAAAAAAAACCATGCCGGATGCCTGTATAGGGGCCGATGTTATTGTGGGTTATCCAGGGGAAACAGAGGCAGATTTTTTAGAAACCTATCGATTTATTTCAAAATTACCCCTTTCTTACCTTCATGTATTCACCTATTCAGAGCGTCCTAATACGCTGGCAGAACAAATGGAAGACCCAGTTCCACATCAAGTAAGAAATCAACGCAGTAAAATGCTAAGGGCTTTATCTGTAAAAAAAAGAAGGGCTTTTTATGAATCACAACTGGGACAAACCGTAGAGGTTCTTTTTGAAGATGATAATAAAAAGGGATACAGTACAGGTTTTTCTCAAAACTATGTAAAAGTGAGGACTCCTTGGAATCCTAAGTTACGCAATACAATCCAAAAAGTTCAATTGGATCAAATCGACGAAGCGGGCTTTGTTCGCTTCCGCTCTGAGACTATAGTTTGATCCCTACTGGGAGCAATTCTTTATACCGTCGATTTCTTCTAACAAAACCTGCAATCTTAGGCGAAGTGGGAACCACACGCATATTTTTCTTGCCAATAAATTCAAGGACTTTAACGATAAAAGCCTCTTCTAATTTTTTATCTTGAATACTGTCTGGGATTGAAATTTTAGTAAGAAAGATTTTGCGTTCCTGTTCTGAATATTCGATTCTTGCAAGTTCATTATTGACCTGAACTTCAAATTGTCTCAAAAATTCATTGTTAACTAGATTCAGCTCCTGCATGACTTTGATTTTGAAGTAATGTTTTAGTTTTGTACTAAGTAATAAAGCAAACAAAAATACAAAAAATTGTTAACACAAAAGGTAAATAGTCCTACTAAAACAAAATCACAGGCTGTATATTGTATGCCTGGCATGGCAGCTAGTCCCAAAATTTTTGAATACATCAAATTGCCTGAACCTTTAGAGCTTCATTTACTCAGTTGGATCCCTCCCAAAGATCACGAAACATTAGCGTCTTATGCGATTCGTATGTGTGAACGCGTAAAGGCACCAAACCCTGTTCTTCTTGGCGTTTCATTTGGAGGTGTACTGGTTCAAGAAATGGCAAAGCAGCTTGAAACAGCCCAAGTGATTATTATTTCCAGTATAAAAAACGCAAATGAACTACCTCTCCCAATGAAAATGGCGCGAAAGACCGATGCCCATAAATTACTACCCACTCAATGGATTAAAAATTTAGATGCTTTGACTTTATTCGCTTTTGGAAAAGGAATACAGAAGCGACTTTCACTTTATCAAAAATACCTATCTGAGAGAGATCCAGCTTATTTAAATTGGGCAATAGATTCACTTGTAAACTGGGATCAAACTACCACTAGGGAAAATATTATTCATATTCATGGTGTTGCTGATACCGTATTTCCGATTAAAAATATTGCCCCTCCACTTCATAAAATTGAAGGGGGACATGCTATTATCATTACTCAAGCCAAATGGTTAAATCAGGAATTACCAAAATTAATAAATTCAAAAAGTTCAAATTTTTAAATTAAATTCGTAATTCACTCAACTTAATTTTTTTTAAAGTATGGGATTTCAGAAAACTTCGCTTTTAATTTTTTTATTTGGTTTCTTCTTGTTTTTAAGTTTTACCGCTTTTCATCAGGAAAATAATACGGCCTTTAATTCTCAAGAGACGGAAAGCCATAAGATTTATGCATTAAAAATACCGTTATCTCTTGATTTTTCTGGAGAAAGAGTGCCTTTAGATCAGCCCGATATCAGAGAGCGGCTAGACCGAGAATTATTGGTCAATACTTATTGGCAATCAAATATGATGTTATTAATCAAACGCGCCAATAAATATTTTCCTATTATAACTTCAATTCTTGAAGAAGAAGGTGTTCCAGAGGATTTCAAATATTTAGCTGTCATTGAAAGTGCGCTTCAAAATACACGATCTCCCAAGGGTGCAAAAGGAATTTGGCAAATTATGTCAGGGACGGCACGCGAATATGGATTAGAAGTTAATGACAATGTAGATGAAAGATATCATATTGAAAAATCAACACGGGTAGCTTGTGCCTATCTTAAAAAAGCCAAAGAACGCTTTGGTTCCTGGACGCTTGCTGCCGCTTCTTATAATAGAGGAATGTATGGAACAGACCAGCTGCTAAAGAAGCAGTTTGTAGACAACTATTATGATTTACTTCTTAACACAGAGACCAGTCGCTATGTATTTCGAATACTTGCTGTCAAAGAAATTATGACACATCCCGAAGCCTACGGCTATATCTTTGACCAAGAAGATCTTTATAAACCCATCCCTGTTCGAAAATTAGGGGTTGATACCGCGATAACTAATATTGCCCGTTTCGCTAAAGAACAGTCTATAAATTATAAAATTCTCAAAGTGCACAATCCTTGGTTAATTCAAAATCACTTGAATAACCGATCCAGAAAATACTATGAAATTGAGATTCCCGAGGAAGGGGCGTACTAAATTTTCTTCATTTGCTGCTGGATCATTTTGAGCTGACCACTGAGCATTCCGTGTTTGTCGAGCTTTTTAGCTTCTGTTAATAATTGTTGGGCTTCTCTTTTTCTTCTTTTTTGCAGATAGATTCCTGCTAGACTCATTTTAGTCATGGCCAAGTCATGATTCATAGAAAGCCCCAATTTTAATGCCCTTTTGAAATATTTCTCGGCTTGAGTAAGATTTTTTTGTGATTGAATGATGCCCATCAAATAATTGTAATAGCCCTGTTGTTTACGCACGAGGTTTTTTTCAATATTTGAAATACGACTTAACCATTTTTCAGTGCCTTCAAAATCTTGCTTTCGCAGCCTGAGGAAAGCGAGAAAGATAATCTCATTTTTAAAATAAAGTAAAATTAACATTCCAGAGAGAAGCACAAAGAGGATTCCGTTGCCGATATAGTCATCGATAAATTGATAAATGGCATAACCCATTGTGATTATTGCAAGAATAAGTTTAATGACTTTTGGAAACATGAAATATATTTTTGACAAAGGTAAAAAAAATCAATACTGAAATAAGCCTAATCGTATTTGTGAGACAAAAAAGTTGTTGTATATTTGCCCGGATTTAAAAAGGAATTCCATTTAGTTTCGCAACTATGAAAAGAACATTTCAACCTTCACGAAGAAAGAGAAGAAACAAGCACGGCTTTCGCGAGCGCATGGCTTCTGCCAATGGCCGAAAAGTTTTAGCAGCTCGTAGAGCAAAAGGAAGAAAAAAATTAACTGTATCTTCAGAACCGCGCCACAAAAAATGATCAGTACAAAACCTAATATTAAAGGTGTTACTTTTTTTGAAGTAACACCTTTTTTTTATATTCACAATCTATATTTTGATTCATGCCGAAAGTAAATTCCATTAAAAGTATTCTAGTTATTGGTTCAGGTCCCATTGTTATTGGTCAGGCCTGTGAATTTGATTACTCGGGTTCCCAAGCCCTTCGTTCATTAAGAGAAGACGGGATAGAAACCATTTTAATTAATTCCAATCCAGCCACCATCATGACCGACCCTACTATGGCGGATCATGTTTATTTACTTCCCTTGACTGCGAAGTCAATTGTTCAAATTTTAAAAGAACACCCTCAAATTGATGCAGTACTACCTACTATGGGTGGGCAAACGGCTTTAAACCTGTGTATAGAGGTAGACGAAAAAGGAATTTGGGAAGACTTTAATGTAAAACTTATTGGGGTCAATATTGATGCCATAAATATTACCGAAGACCGTGAGAAATTTCGTGAGCTCATGGAAAAGATAGAGGTTCCCATGGCACCACAAGCTACGGCAACTTCTTTTTTAAGAGGAAAAGAAATTGCCCAAGAATTTGGATTTCCTCTTTGTATCCGCGCTTCCTACACATTAGGGGGAGCAGGAGCAGCCATCGTGTATAATGAGGAAGATTTTGATGAATTAATGCGTCGTGGACTCGAAATTTCTCCCATACATGAAGTCATGATCGATAAAGCCATGATGGGTTGGAAAGAATACGAATTGGAGCTTTTACGAGATAAAAACGATAATGTAGTCATTATCTGTTCAATTGAAAATATGGATCCAATGGGAATTCATACTGGAGACTCGATTACTGTAGCCCCAGCGATGACACTTTCTGATAGGACTTTTCAAAAAATGCGCGATATGGCCATTAAAATGATGAGAAGTATCGGAGATTTTTCTGGGGGATGTAATGTTCAGTTTGCCGTCAGTCCAGACGAAAAAGAAGATATAATTGCCATTGAGATTAATCCTCGGGTGTCTCGATCCTCAGCGCTGGCGAGTAAGGCTACAGGCTATCCGATTGCGAAAATAGCCTCTAAACTTGCTATTGGTTACAGCTTAGATGAGTTGGATAATCAAATTACTAAATCGACTTCTGCACTTTTTGAGCCAACGCTTGACTATGTAATTGTAAAAATTCCGCGCTGGAATTTTGATAAATTTGAAGGATCAGATCGAACTCTTGGACTTCAAATGAAGGCCGTCGGAGAGGTTATGGGAATAGGGCGTTCCTTCCAAGAAGCCCTTCACAAAGCAACACAGTCGCTTGAAGTCAAACGAAATGGCTTAGGAGCTGATGGAAAGGGGTTAAGAGATTACGATCAAATCATTGAGAAGCTGACCCACGCCAGTTGGGATCGTGTATTTGTAATTTATGACGCCATTCAAACGGGGATTCCATTAAGAAGAATACATGAAATCACAAAAATTGACATGTGGTTTCTTAGGCAATATGAAGAATTGCACTTGCTTGAACAAGAGCTCACTAATTACGATATAAATACAGTAGATGAAGCTTTATTATTAGAGGCAAAGCAAAAAGGCTTCGCAGACCGCCAGGTAGCACATATGCTTAAGTGTCTTGAAAGTGAAGTTTATAAGAAGCGAACAGAATTAGGAATCCAGCGCGTTTACAAACTCGTGGATACCTGTGCAGCAGAATTTGCTGCTCAAACGCCTTATTATTACTCAACTTTTGAAGCGGCAGTTCAGAAAAAAGGAGGAGTTGCCCAAAGTGAAAATGAGAGTAAGGTGAGTGACCGTAAAAAAATTGTTGTTTTGGGGTCAGGTCCCAACCGAATCGGTCAGGGAATTGAATTTGATTATTGTTGTGTACACGGGGTATTAGCCGCAAGCGAATGTGATTACGAAACAATAATGATTAATTGCAACCCTGAAACGGTCTCTACAGACTTTGATGTTGCTGATAAACTTTATTTTGAACCTGTTTTTTGGGAGCATATTTTTGATATCATTCAACACGAACAGCCAGAGGGTGTTATTGTACAGTTAGGGGGCCAAACGGCATTAAAACTGGCAGAAAAATTAGATCGATATGGCATCAAAATCATCGGGACTAGTTTCCAATCTCTTGATTTAGCCGAAGACAGAGGAAGCTTTTCAACTTTACTTAAAAATAATGAGATTCCTTATCCCGAGTTTGGTGTGGCGCAAACTGCTGATGAGGCACTCCAACTTGCCGATGAGCTTGATTTTCCGATTCTTGTTCGCCCTTCCTATGTTTTGGGGGGTCAAGGAATGAAGATCGTCATTAATAAAGAGGACTTAGAGGCACATGTAGTAGATTTACTTCAAAAAATTCCAAATAATAAATTACTCTTGGATCATTACCTTGATGGGGCTATCGAATGTGAAGCAGATGCCATTTGTGATGGTGAAAATGTATACATTATAGGAATTATGGAGCATATAGAACCCTGCGGAATTCATTCTGGGGATTCTAATGCGACACTTCCCGTCTTTAATATTGGAGAATTTGTACTCCAACAAATCAAAGACCACACGAAAAAAATAGCGCTGGCGCTTAATACCATAGGACTCATTAATATACAATACGCTGTAAAAGACGATAAAGTCTATGTGATAGAGGCCAACCCAAGGGCTTCAAGAACGGTTCCTTTTATTGCGAAAGCTTATGACGAGCCTTATGTAAATTATGCCACCAAAGTTATGTTAGGTGAGAAGAAAATTACAGATTTCGATTTTAATCCAAAGTTAGAAGGGTATGCCATCAAACAGCCTGTTTTCTCATTTAATAAATTTCCAAATGTCAATAAACAACTAGGTCCGGAGATGAAAAGTACAGGAGAAAGTATTCTCTTTATAGAAAACTTAAAAGACGATGCATTTTATGATTTATACGCAAGACGTAAAATGTATTTGACCAAATAAGAGAATTTCGTTAGCTTTACGAAAACAACGAAGACCTATGCAAAGGATAGAAATGAAAGCTGTTTTTGGATTGATTCTAATTGCTGTATTAATGCGACTGGTTCCTCATCCACCAAATTTTGCCCCGATTACGAGCATCGCACTTTTCTCAGGCATTCATTTTGCTAATAAACGTCTTGCCATTTTGATACCACTGTGCGCTATGCTTCTCTCTGATCTTTTTATAGGTTTACATGAGCTTATCCCCGTTATCTATCTCTCTTTTCTATTAATTTCCGTGATGAGCTTTTATCTTAAATCATTATCTATTGCAGCGGTATTACTAGGTTCTACTTTATTTTTTATAGTCAGTAATTTAGGGGTTTGGTATTTTTATTATCCCCATTCTTGGGCTGGCCTGATGAGTTGTTTTGTATTGGCACTTCCTTTTTTCGCAAGCGCGCTGGCGGGTGATTTATTTTATGCTGCGGCTTTACAATTTTCATTCAAAAAAATCAGCCGTATATCATTTAGTATTTAATTAGGAGTAGTACCTTTGAATTAAAGGTGCTCATTAGTTTGAGTGAAAAGAGAATTTGGTGTAAATCCAAGACTGTACCCGCAACTGTAAACTTGACATTGTTCAATGTTGTATTTAATTCGTACTTAAGCCACTGTCCGCTTTGGGACGGGAAGGTGAATTAAATAAGTAAGTCAGGAGACCTGCCTTTAAAGTTTAATGTTTTTGATCTCGGGAAAAAGATTAGGAACGTAGATCAGTTTATATGTATTTCAAAAATCGGTATTTCTTTTTACCTCTACTTTGTAGCAGCTTATTTTGTTTAAATGCGCAAACAGTTAATAAAGACAGCCTTTCGCTTCGTACAACTGCTCTAGAGGAGGTTGTAGTCAGTGATTCTCGTTTTCCCCTAAAGCGGACTCAATCGGGTAAACCCATTATCAAAATTGAAGCCGAAGAATTATCAAAATTTCAAGGGTTAGGATTGAGCGAATTACTTCGTCAATACGCTGGAATTGAGATTATTGGGAGTCAGTCCTATGCAGGGCAAAATAAAACCCTTTCTTTAAGAGGAGGTAGAAATAGACAGGTATTAATTTTGATTGACGGTCTAAGAGTAGCTGATCCCTCAAGGATTGATACTGATTTCAATTTAAATTTTTTGAGCATAGATCAGATCGAATCTATTGAAATTATGAAAGGTGCCTCCAGCACACTCTACGGCAGTTCTGCAGCTACAGGAGTCATCAATATCCAAACAAAACAACCGGAGTTAGGCTTTAATGCTCAATTACAAAGTAGTTTTGGATCAGAACGAGACCAGCATACATCTTTTGACCTCAATTTATTTAAAAATAGTTTAGACTTGAGCTATGGCAACGATAAATGGAGAGCAAAAGCGTATGCTTTTACCCATCAATCTTCAGGAATGAGTGCTGTTATTGGCCCGGAAATAGACCCTTTTCAGCATTTTAATGCAGGGGGAAGTATACACTTTGATTCTCAATCGAATTTTGATTTTCAAGCCGGTTATGATCGTTCTTCTATCAACGCAGATTATGATAATAGCTTTCCTTTAGAAGATGCCGATTTCAAGCTAACAACCACTATGGATCGGCTTTATTTTAACCCCAATTACGATTATAATAATGGAGGGCTGCGCTTGCGCATGGGAATACAAAAAAGCCTTCGTGATTTTCAAAGTAATTACCCTTTTAGTACCCTTGGAGAAAACCTTCAATTGGAACTCAATAACAGATATGTCTTCGGTTCCAAATTTTATACTGTTGTAGGTTTGCTCTTTCAGAATCAAAAAGCAGATTATGAGGGGGGTCAATTTCAGAATCAGACAGATATTTTTGCAAATATTGTCGCATTACTTTCCGAGCAGTTTAGGATTAATATGGGGAGTAGACTTAATCAACACGGCAGTTATGGCAGTCATTTTACTTACAGTATTAATCCTTCTTATACCATGGTACAATCAGACCAGCGGTCATTTAAATTTTTTACTGCCCTGAGTTCTGCTTTTATTGCGCCCAGCTTGTATCAATTGTATGACCCCTATGCTGGAAATGAGGCTTTAAAACCTGAAGAAAACACCTCTTTTGAGCTAGGCGTAGCTTACCAAGGATTGAACTGGAATTTAAATACGGCCTATTTTTATAGAAATGAAAACCCTTCCTTGATCTATGACCTGAGTAGTTACCGTTATGAAAATGCGCAACAAGATGCTACTTATAAAGGCTTTGAAGTGCAAGTAACGGGAAAGTTAGCCAAGAAGCTTAAAATTGACCTTCAAAGCACCTATACTAACACTCAAGATGGAGATTTACGCTATTTACCTAAATTTTCTTCTCAATCGGCGCTTGTTTATCTAATCAACACCAAGCGTCAAGTAAATATTCGCCTACAATCTACAGGGAAGCGCTTTGGACTGGATAATACAACTGTTTTAGAGCCTTACACTCTTTTGCATTTAAGTTTTCAAAATAAACTCGAACGTATCCCGCTTCAGTTTTTTTTCCACGCGACCAATTTGCTCAATACAGACTATATTGAAATTGAAAATTATACGACTCGAGGAAGAAATTTTATTCTTGGATTGAATTACCACTTCCCTTAACAAGGGTAAAGGCAGGTTCAATATGCATATCTTGAATCTTTGTCAGCAAAGGATCTTTAAGAATCCATTCTTTAGGATGCATGGGTTGAGACAAACGAATTTTTGCACTTCCAGTCAATATATTTACCGCATTTGCCAAAAGCGGGTCACTTAGCTCTCCTAATTCCCCCATGTCTCGAATATTTTCAGTTTTAGGGACTTGGGGTTCTAATCCATCGGCATAGTCTGCAAAACCATCTTTATTGGCAATTTTTAAAACAATTGGTTGCATGGCATAATTGTGATCTGGATTTTTTGTTCCCTGATTATCGATATAGTCATAAACGGTTATGGACCCTACATTTTTACCAACAGTTTGTTCCCCCACATGAATAACCTCAATATAAGAAGACAAACTATTAATCAGTAATTCGCTGGCAGAGGCCGACTCAGAAGTGGTAATGATGGCCACTTTATCGAATAATAGTGAATTAATGGACTCATTATTTTCACTTAGCGCACTGACAAATTTATCGATTAGGGTTTCCGCACCAAATTCTTGTTCTATATAAGCTTCTAATTTAGCATTCCACTGTTCTCTGGAAAAAACCTCACCCGTAAACTGTCCAGTAATCATACTGGCTAATTCGATACAGTTTCTTACTGAGCCCCCTCCATTATAGCGTAGGTCAAGGATTAATTCATCTATCCCTTCTGATTGAAACTGTCCAAATATTTCATTTAACGCTGGGCTTTTATCCGCTACAAATTGGTTATACATTAAATACCCTATTTTTTTTGATGAGGTATCTAAAATTTTATGGACTTGAATAGGATTTGTTTCAAAATTTTCCTCTTTTGTAAGTTCAACCTCCAGACCATTCGGACTTAATGCTCCCCCTACAAGATCAGCCATATTTAGCGTATAGGTAAGATCATCACCAAAGAGCAGACTTCTATAATTATTCACAGTGAGGGTAGTACCATTGACACCCGTAAAAAAATCACCACGGTTAATTTCTTTGGTAGACGCGTCTGAATCTGCTAAGATATATTTTACATATCCTACTACTTCTGTACAGTCTTGGCAAGCTAAAGTCAAACCAAATTCAACACCATTTGAGGCGTAAATCCCTTGCAGTAAATTTTCTAACTCTTTATAATCATCTTGAATCCAGCTGAAACGGTCATCACCGTGTTTTAGAGATTCAAAAAAATCATCAGGATTCGGATTGTTATTAATAAATTGAGCATAAGCTTTTTTGTCAAAGGCTTTGGAGTCTGCGAGATTAGGTACCGCCTCTTGCCAATAATAATAGGTATTCAGACCTTGCCATACAAAGTCACTTATTTGTAGATCACCCTCTAAACTAATGGCCGTATCATCAGTGTCTTGTTGGGTATTTTCAGTAGTTTGTGTTGTATCGGTAATACTGAGATCTTCCGTTACCTCATCTTTTTTACAGGCTGTAATTGCTATTGTAATTCCCAACAGCAAAAAAAATACAATTCTGTACTTCTTAGATCGCTCCATTAATTTCATCTTGCAATTATTTTGTTCAAATGTAGAGAAAAGCTTTTATTATTTAAAAGTTTTTAAGCCACTGTAACATATTGCTTGTACATTCGTCTAAATTAAAAGAACAAAAAAAGTGCAGTTGACCGCAGAATCTTCTTTTTTAAATCAACTTGAGCAGTTGAGGGATAAGATTTACCGAATTACGAAAAGAATTCTTATCTCTCAAGAAGAAGCTGAAGATGCTACTCAAGAGGTGATTATCAGACTATGGCAAATGGAGACGTCAAAGCGAGCGGAGGTAAAAAGTTTAGAAGCCTATTCGGTTACAATGGCTAAAAAATATTGTATGGATCGTTTAAAATCAAAACAAGCTCAAAATCTTTCTTTAGAAGGGCGTTTTGACTCAGCTGTTGAAGCCTCTTTATTAAAAAAAGTAGAAACTTCAGATGCACTACTATGGGTAGGTAAATTAATTGACCAACTACCAGAAAAAGAGCGAATGATCATACAATTGAGAGAAATCGAAAATTATGATTTTAACACAATTTCTGACATTTTAAATTTACCAGAGGGCACAGTAAGAGTCTACCTCTCTCGGACACGAAAAAAATTAAGAAAGCAGTTTTTAGAAATACAAAACCATGGAATTAAAAAAGATTAAATCCTTATTAGAGAAATACAATGAGGGCGAAACAACCCTTCAAGAAGAAATTCAACTGCGGGATTACTTTACCCAGCAAGAATCAGTTCCTGAAGAGTGGGTTGTTTACCGTCAACTTTTTCAATATTATGCGCAAGCTCAAAAAGAAACCCTTTCTTCGCAAAAGAAGGAAAAGTCTTTTTCTACAAAAACTTTACTGCTTGTTGCTGCTGGTGCAGCTCTTGTCTTTTCTTTACAACTTTTGGGTTTTTTTGAGACCCTATTAGCCCCCAATAATGAAGAAGCGGCAAAACTTGTATTCCAAGAATTTCAAAACCAAATGAAAACAGTGTCTACTCATCTCAATAAAGTTGCTGAAAAAGCAGCTTATTTGGATTATTGGAACACTAAAACACAAAAACTAATTAAATAAAAATCATGAAAAAAAATCAATTACTTATTCCTCTATTCCTCTTCTCAGTATGGTTGTCTGGACAGACAATCTTTGAGCGCTATGCAGATAATAGCGAGGTAACCCTTGTTTCAATAAGTCCTAAAATGTTTAAAATGCTTGGACAAATGAATCTAAGTGAAGATGACCCTGAGGCTCAAGAATACCTTCAAATGGTGAGTAGTATCTCTAATTTTAAAGTTCTGATTTCCAGTAATCAAGAAATCAGTAAAGAAATGCTAAGCTGGGTGAATCAGCAGGTTTCGAAACAAGACCTAGACGAACTGATGAGTATCAAAGATCAAGAAGCAGATGTTACTTTTTATGTAAAAGAAGGTGAAAAAGAAGATTATGTTGAACAATTACTCATGTATGTCAATGAGCGTAAAAATGAAGACAATCAAAACGCTAATCTGAAGTTTAATGGAAAAGAAATAAAAGCAGTACTGATGCTTTTGGAGGGTATGATTGATTTGAATAAAATTTCAAAATTAACAGATCAGATGAATTTACCGGGAGGGAATCAATTAAAAAAGGCCCAGCAGAAAAAATCACTATAAATGAAAAAGAAAGTTCTTTATTTAGTGCCTTTGCTTATAGGGATTCTATCTATTTCCTGTAAGCAAGGGCCAAGTCTTCAGCAGTATTTTGTTGAAAAAATGGACGATCCTTCCTTTTTAATTGTCAACCTTCCATTACCATTAGATAGTTTATTTCAAAAAGATTTAACCCCTCAAGATCAAGCATTTAAAAGGAGTGAATAAATTAAATTTACTTGTTCATAGAAAAGATACAATTAATGCTGCAGGCTATCTAAATGAAGTTGCCCAACTCAAGGATATTTTGGCTGCTTCGCGTTATCAACATTTAATGGATTTTAAAACTTTTGATACTGCCCAAGGCAATCTATTATTTGAAGGGGAACTGGATCAAATAGACGAGGGGATTATTTTTATCGAAGTCGAACAGTTTGGCTTTGGAGTCTTGCGGGTTCTAGGCACACAAATAAATCCAGGAGTTTTACTGGGTCTGGGTAAAAAAATGAATGAAGAACAACTTAAAAATAACCTCGAAGGAACAATTGGTTCACTAGGCGCATTTTTAGACCGACCCTGATTGGTTTTAAATTCCCGTATAATTGAAGGGAGTGATGGTCTTCAATTTATTTTTTATTGCTTCTGAAACGTCTAGTTGGTTCACAAATTGATGGATGGCCTCTCTATTAATTACTGCATTCGTTCTTGTAAGCGCTTTTAATGCTTCATAAGGATTTGGATAGCCTTCTTTCCTTAATACCGTTTGAATGGCCTCGGCAACTACGGCCCAGTTGGCATTCAGATCTTCTTCTATTTTAGCTGTATTCACCACTAGCTTTTGGAGTCCTTTCAAGGTAGATTGTAATCCTATAAGTGTATGGCCAAATGGTACTCCTATATTTCGCAGCACTGTGCTGTCAGTTAAATCTCGCTGTAAGCGTGAAATGGGGAGTTTATTAGCTAAAAATTCAAAAATGGCATTTGCAATACCCAGATTTCCCTCTGAATTTTCAAAGTCTATTGGATTAACTTTATGCGGCATAGCCGAAGAGCCTACCTCATCAGATTTTATTTTTTGTTTGAAATAGTCTAATGAGATATACTGCCATAAATCGCGATTTAAGTCAATAAGGATTGTATTAATTCGCCTTAAATTATCACAAAGCGCTGCAAAAGAATCATAATGTTCTATTTGAGTAGTAGGAAAGGCATAATTAAGCTTTAATACTCCCTCTACAAATTGAGTCCCAAACGCTTTCCAGTCTATTTCTGGATAGGCAATATGGTGCGCATTAAAGTTACCTGTTGCCCCAGAAAATTTTGCACCATAAGGGAGTTTAGATAAGTCGTTTCGCTGTATGTCTAAACGCGTTATAAAAACCTGTATTTCTTTTCCTAAGCGAGTAGGCGATGCAGGTTGGCCGTGAGTTCGCGCCAATAAAGGAATGTCTTTATATTCTTCTGCCAGCTCTTTTAACTGACCAATCACTTCCTCAAGCTTGGGAAGATAAATTTCATTTACTGCATTTTTTACTGATAGGGGAATGGCGGTATTATTGATGTCTTGCGAGGTCAGACCAAAATGAAGAAATTCTTTATAAGCTTGGAGTTCAAGTTTATCAAATTCATTTTTTATAAAATACTCTACGGCTTTGACATCGTGATTAGTCGTATTTTCAATGGCTTTTACTTCTAACGCATCATCAGAAGTAAAATGTAGATAGATACTTCTTAATTCTTCGAATAAGGAAGGGTTAAAGTCAGCAAGTTGGGGTAAGGGGAGTTTACAAAGCGCAATAAAGTATTCAATTTCTACCTGCACTCTATATTTGATCAGGGCTTCTTCAGAAAAATAAGGAGCGAGTTTTTTTGTTTTTGAACGGTAGCGCCCGTCAATCGGAGAAATCGCATTTAAAGCGGTGAGCAGCATCTTAGTTATATTTGAAGGGCAAAGATACGTTGAAAATAAGATTGAAGGAAATCAATCCTTAAAAACCATTCGAATTGCTGGGAAAACTCCTTTAGGAAAGACTCTTTTAGAGTGGCGTAAAATTTCCTCTAAATCAGCTCTTAGCTTTGGGGACTCTCTTGCAAATAAGGCTAAAATTCGAATAGAAAAGTTTAATGGTGCTTTTTTGCTTTCCGTTAAAATCCAGTCCAAAAGCGTCGTTACTAGCTTTTTCTTTTCTACTGTCGGTAAGGTCTTATAAGATCTATAATGATGAAGGTATAACCAAATAATTTTACTGTGAACCCGCCGCATACTTGGATGATGAATGGCTGAAATTTTAGCCAGTAAGCTTGACCAATACGGATCTATTTTACGGGGTTCTTCTAAGAGATAAAGTTCCCATACCCATGCCGCATAAATATGAATTCTTGCTGCGCTTGGAGTGACAGCCAAGTCAAATAATTTTTGAATATAATGCGGGTTTTGACAAACAAATTCTAATGCTTTTAGGCGTTCTGCTTTCGATGCTTTTAAAGTTTTAAAAGAGTCTTCCAGGCTCAGCATCCAAGCGGCTATAAATTAAGCACTCTGTATTCTTCATAGCACTTGCTAATGGCTTCAAGTATCTGCAAATCATTGGCCTCTTTCATAAAGGTATCAGAATAATTACAATTGCGTAAAATCTCGTCTATATCAACTCTACTGATGCTGAGTAGCTGCATTAAAACTTGTCGGTCAAATTTTGTGGCGAGCAAATTTTTAATCTGATCGTCTTCTCGCATTTTTTTGAGTTTTCTCATTTGATTGGGGTTTTTACCAAAAATATTATTGAGGAAATCAGCGGGATTAAAGACGGCCCCCAAGGCCCTAGAAATGGCCCCCGGATTCCGATCGCCTGCCTCATACCCTCTATTGGGCAAGCCTGAAATGCTATAACGTCTTGCGGTATTAATGGGCGCATTGCGAACATCTATATCCAAATATCCTGTAAGCTGATAGGGACGGACAATGATTTCCTCTAGGGCAAAGGCCAACTCGGTCATATTAAATTCAGCATTACCGAATTTAATCATGTCATTGGTTACCGCTATTTTTAAAGGTTTATAACCCAAATAAGAAAAGTACAAGGTATCATTAGCTTGGGCTTGAATTTCAAAAAGACCCTCAGAATTTGTTATCGTACCGATGACCTGTGTCAAATTAAGAATATGAACACTGGGCATGGCCAGTCCTGTCGTTTCATTTTTTACTACAGCACTGAATTTTTCTTGTCCATAGCTGAAGTAGGACAAAAGCAAAATAAAGAGTCCTATAGTCTTCCTCATGGTCTAAAATTAGCTAAAAAACACGGAAAGCGGGGCCTCCAAAAAAAAAATATCAAATCTTTAGTTTTGGACTTAAAATATTGAGTAAGGCTTTTGTGGCTTGGGCACGATGTCCTATTTTATTTTTAATCTCTGCTCCTAATTCACCAAAAGTTTGCTGCTGTCCTTCTGGGATAAAAATGGGGTCATAACCAAATCCACCACTTCCTCTTTTTTCAAAAATTATACGACCTGCCACTCGTCCTGTCAGCAGGTGTTCTCTCCCTTCTAAATGAAGAAAAAATACAGTGCGAAAACAGGCTGCTGTTTCTTTACAAGCTAACTCTTCCCATACCTTCTGTATGTTTTTTTCCATATCCCTTTCAGCCCCCGCATAGCGTGCGGAGTAAACCCCTGGTGCACCATTTAAAGCCTCTATTTCTAGACCAGAATCATCGGCAAAACAGTCAAGGCCATACTTATACCGAATAAAATCAGCCTTTATTTTGGCATTTTCTTCAAGCGTTTTTCCAGATTCAATAATTTCTTGATGACACCCAATTTCATTTAAACTTAGCAATTCGATAGAATGGGGCAGGAGTTGGTTTAATTCTTTTACTTTATGGGTATTATGGGTGGCAAAAATTAATTTCATTAGCTGTTGTGATAAGGGTGATTATGGAGTATGGTAAAGGCTCTGTAGAGTTGTTCGCAAAAAAACAATCGAATCATTTGATGGGAAAATGTCATATCGGATAAACGAATTTTATTGGGAAATTGAGAGGAGAGCTCTTCAGAAAATCCAAAAGCGCCTCCTATAATAAAAATTAAGCGTTGGGTTCCGCTATTTTGGTATTTTTGGATTTCTTTAGAAAAGGATAGGGAGTTATAGGCCATCCCTTTTTCATCTAAGAGAATAACGACATCCCCTTTTTTTATTTTTTGGAGTAATTTCTGTCCTTCTGCTTTTTTAATTTGGCTGGGAATACTTTTTTTTCCTGTTTTACTATCCGAAATAATATCAACCTCAAAAGGGGCATATAGGTTGATTCTTTTGGCATAGTGCTCTATTGAATCCAGCCACTCATTTGCACTGTTTTTTCCTACACACAACAATTTTATTTTCATTATAGCAAAGGTACAAAGCTTCAGCATTTTTAGAGGAAAATCAATTTCATATGATTTAGGCGGTTATCTTTGTAGAACTAGAGGTTAGTAAAATGCAAAAACTTTATCAATTACGGTTTGTAAAGTCTGTTGTACGCTTTTTAAAAGCGATCAAACTTCCAGGCTTTTATGGTTTTTCTGTGTATGATCTTTTAGAAATGTATATACTGGGTATTGTCAAAGGGGCTTTGACCTCTCGAGCGGGAAGTATTTCTTTCAGCTTTTTTATGGCCCTCTTTCCTTTTTTACTATTTATTCTTAATCTCATCCCTTTTATCGATCTGATTCCCTTTATAAGAATCGATAATTTTGACGAGACCTTTCTAAATTATTTGGAGGTTTTTTTACCTACCGAAACTCAATCTTTTTTTACTCAAATTTTTGAGGATATTAAAAATAAACCTCGTGGAGGGCTTCTGTCCTCAGTATTTATTCTATCTGTATTTCTAACGGCTAATGGAATCTCTTCAATATTAGCGAGTTTTGAATATTCCTATCACGTTACTTTTTCTAGGAGTTTTTTTAGACAATATCTGCTTTCCCTTGCTTTAAGTGTGACTTTTGCTTTACTTTCACTTACTGCTGTAGTTGTCTTTTTTTATTTTGAATTTTACATATTAAATAATTTAGACTCACTCATTGCATCTGAAATTCGTTGGACTCGAATCGGGCAATATACCTTTTTTGGTGCCTTCACCTATATTGTAATTAGCTTGCTTTACTATTATGGAACAATAGAAGGAAGAAAAATTCGATTTTTTTCACCCGGTGCCCTTATGACCATACTTTTATTCTTTTTGACGACCTATGGATTTGGTGTTTATATTGAAAATTTCTCTAATTACAATCAGTTGTATGGCTCTATTGGTGCCTTACTAATATTTCTGCTTTATATATGGATTAATTCGAATATCCTTTTATTGGGTTTTGAACTGAATGCCACTTTATTTCGATTTAAAAGAGAACCAAAGCTTGTAAAAAATGAGGTTTGAGGAGGACCAATCCACTCATTACTTTGCGGATGTGATACTGCCTTTAGCACTTCCCAAAGCCTATACGTATCAACTAACTGAAGAAGAAGCACAACAGTTAAAGCCAGGATTTAGAGTAGCTGTCCCTTTTGGTAAGCAAAAAATCTATACCGCAATTATTACCAAACTTCATCGTATAGCTCCACAAACTTATTTACCCAAGCCGATAGCTACAGTCCTTGACGTGGCCCCCAGTATCACTCAATCGCAATTGGATTTTTGGGCTTGGCTGTCAAGTTATTATATGTGTACACTTGGAGAGGTGATGCGGGCAGCGCTGCCTGCAGCGCTTTTACTTGAAAGTGAATCGCGGATTGTCTGTGAGGAAATAGACGCCTCTGTATTGGCGCAACTTACAGATATGGAATACATCGTTTATGAAGCCTTACAAAAGCAAACATTAAGTTTGGGGGAGATTGAAAAAATTACAGATAAAAAAAGAGTCATGCCCTTGGCAACGAGCCTTATAGGGAAGGGAGCAGCCAAGATTTATCAAAAAATTGAAGAAAAATTTAAGCCTAAAAAAGCGCGCTTTGTTCGTCTGAGCGATCAATTTCTATCCGATTCAGCTTTGGAGGCACTTTTTGACAAGCTTAAACGTGCCCCACAGCAAAGCGCTGTAGTATTAAAATTATTGAGTCAAAATCCCAAAAAAGCGGATTGGTTTGCCTTTACACAGTTAACCTCTTTTTTTGAAGGAAAATCAGCTCCCATAAAATCACTTATCGACAAAGGAGTTTTAGAGGAGTCTTACCAAGAAATTTCGCGAAAACTTTATCGTCAAAAAGAGACACAAACAGAAGAAAAAAGCCTCTCAGTAGCACAACAGCAGTCACTGAGCGCAATAGAAGAAGCCTTTACTAAAAAGCCTGTCGTTTTATTTGAGGGTGTAACCTCATCAGGAAAAACAGAGGTTTATATAGAATTCATTCAAAAGCAGCTCGAACAGCAAAAGCAGGTACTCTATTTAGTCCCCGAAATTGCCCTCACCCCCCAAATTGTAGAGCGCTTGCTAGCGCGTTTTGGCACTCAAGTTTTAGTATATCATTCAAGATTTTCAATTCACGAACGTGTAGAAGTCTGGCAAAAAATTTTAGATCCCATGGCTAAGGGACAGGTGATAGTGGGTGCGCGTTCTGCTGTATTACTTCCTTTTCAAAACTTAGGACTGGTAGTCGTAGATGAAGAACATGAAAACTCTTATAAGCAGTTTGATCCAGCGCCTCGATACCACGCTAGAGACAGTGTGATTTTTCTTGCTCAATTACTCAAAGCTAAGGTACTTTTAGGTTCTGCGACGCCTTCTATAGAAACGGCAGAGAATGTAAGGAGTAAGAAATACGGTTGGGTTCAGTTAAGTGAGCGTTATGGGGGTACTGCTTTACCTCAAATTCAACTTGTCAATCTTAAAGAGGCACAGCGTAAAAAGCAAATGAATGGGGTGTTTTCAAGAGAGCTACAAGAGGCTATAGGGGCAACCCTAAAAGAAAAAAAACAGGTTATTCTCTTTCAAAACAGAAGGGGGTATGCCCCTGTATTAGAATGCACAAGTTGTGGTTATGCCCCACAGTGTACCCAATGCGATGTCACGCTCACCTACCACCAAACTCACAATCAATTGCGCTGTCATTACTGTAGCTATCATATCGCATTACCTCACCAATGTCATGCTTGTGGTATGCCTACACTTACGACTAAAGGGGTTGGCACTCAGCAAATTGAAGAACAAGTAAAACTGTTGTTTCCCGAAGTCAAAGTAGGGAGAATGGATTGGGACAGTACCCGAGGTAAATGGGGCTTTGACCGTATTATCGAGGCTTTTGAAAAAGAAGAAATTCAAATCTTAGTGGGCACCCAAATGGTTGTGAAAGGGTTGGATTTTAAAAATGTACTTCTTGTTGGGGTGATCCAAGCCGATCAAGCGTTGAACTTTCCCGATTTTAGAGCCCATGAGCGAAGCTATCAAATGCTCTGCCAGGTGGCTGGAAGATCGGGTAGATCAGATCAAAAAGGGCGTGTTTTGATTCAAACTTATCAGCCTGAGCATCCCATTTTAAAACAAGTGGTAGAGCATGATTTTGAAGGACTATTTGAAAATCAAAAAAAAGAACGAATGGAATACCGCTATCCGCCCTATTATAGAATGATAAGGATAACCTTCAAATGCAGGCAGTATGAAAGGATCAATCAGGCTGCTGATTGGTTTTACAATGTCCTGAGTCAAGCTTATCAAGGTACTTTACTGGGACCTGTTTTTCCCCCTGTAGCCCGAGTGAGAAATCAATACCATAAACAACTATTACTAAAAATAGACCATCAGTTAGCCAGCGCAACAGTCAAGAAAATATTACATAAGACCTCTGTAAGCTTTCAGGCTGTAGCACAGTACAGAAGTGTTCGTATTAATTTTGATGTAGATCCTTACTAGTGCTGGGTGATTGTCTGGCGAAAGTCTTTCTTTTTATTTCTGCTCAGGGGTAAATCAATACCGTCAATATTTACTGAATTTGCGGAATAATTAGCTACTCTATTTAGATTGACGATAAAGGACTTGTGGATTCTTAAAAACTGATTTTCAGGTAATTTTTTTATAAAGGCTTTCATTGTGGAAAGCACCAGATAATTTTTTTCCTGAGTAATAATCTTGATGTAATCCCCCATGGCTTCTATCCATTTTATTTTAGAAGAGGCAATTTTTTCAATTTTTAAATTGTGCTTAACTTCAATAATCTTTTCATTATTAGGCTGAAGGGCTCTTTTGGATTGTAGATTAATCTGAGCACGTAGGACTGCTTTTTCGATTCGCTCCAAACTGTAGGGAGGGGCGATACAATCTGTGAGTCCCAATTCAAAGGCTTTTAAGGCATCTTCTGCTTTTTCTGTAAGAAAGATGACTTGATTTGGATCACAGAGCTTAGCGATAAAGTCAAAGCCAGAGTAAACACGGAGCTTTGAAGCAAGAAAAATAAGGTCAATGCTGTTATATTTCAAAAAATTTAACGCATCCACTGCATTTGAGAATTCAGCTTTTTTAGAAAGCGCCTCTACTTTTTTAAAAATTTGAATGAGATGAAGTCGCTGAATTGCATTGGGGTCTACAATGATATAGGTAAGTTTCATTAATTAAAGATTTAGTCTCTCAAAAATAATAAAAAAAAACTTTTAACTTACAGTTTTGGACAAGCAGTCACAATGTC
>WTIP01000074.1 GCA_011525195.1 Flavobacteriales bacterium
ACGACCTCCTGAACCACAATCAGGCGCTCTAACCAACTGAGCTACAACCACCATTGATAGGTGGCAAATATAAAAGTTTTTTCATAAAAATTAGATTTTAAATTTCTCCATTTTGTTTTTAACAGCTGAAAAATAAAAGGGTGATTTGTAACTTCATTTTAGTGCATTTTAACGGTTTTAAATATGCAAAGAAGTTGTTCTTTGATTAAAGAATTCAATTATGAAAATATAATTAACTGCCGGCTTTAGCTTTTATTGAACTTTTTTCTATTTGGCAAAAGAGTGTCTGCTGTGTAATTGACACCTACTTGAGCACGTATCGCGTCCATTAATCTGGAAAGATCTATACTGTTTTGCCAAGTCCATTTTTCGGATTGAGTTTCATTGGCATTAAAACACCTATTGGCTTCTTCTATTTCATAAGTATAGCCTAATCCTGAAAACTCAAAAGATTTTATTTGCTCCTCCCCTTGTTTGACTAATTTTACTTGAGTCGCCTCATGCCAGCGCGAATACATATAAATTTCTCCTTTTTCTCCACAAAGTGTAGCACCCATATACTGATCATGAATAAAACTTGAGTACAGCATTGCCTGAGCCTTTGGGTAAGAAAGAATACTAGACAATTGTGCATCTACACCCTCTTCTGTAAGGTGGGCTTTAGCATCTATCTCACCTGGGATGCCCAAAAAATAATAGGCCAAAAAAAGAGGATAAATTCCAATATCCAATAGACTCCCCCCTCCTTTATCAGGGTGAAAAAGCCGAGAATCTTTTCCCTTTGCTAAACCATTAAAACTAAAACTCGCATGAATATAGCGCAAGGCACCTATTTGACCTTCGTCTATCCATTTTTTAACTTGGTTAAAAGAGGGATTAAAACGCGTCCATAGTCCCTCCATTAAAAAGAGATTTGCTTGCGAAGCCTGTGAAACCATCTGATCGACTTCTGCTGAGTTCATCCCAAGGGGCTTTTCACAAAGTACGCCCTTACCCCCTGCTAATGCACGTATTGTAAGATCTGCGTGTTTTGGATGTAGTGAAGCAATATAGACAAGGTCCACTTCTGGATCTGAAAATAATTGATCATAATTGGAATAGGCTTTTTGGGCTTTGTGCTTTTGGGCAAACTGTTCCGCTCTTAGTGCATCGGAGGAGGCTACAGCCTGTAATACACAATCTGGGACGAGCGACAGGTCTGCAGCAAATTTTTTCGCTATATTCCCCAAACCGACAATTCCCCAGCGGATTTTTTTCATTACTAAGAGATTTACCGCACTAAATCAAAGAGGTTGTCTGTAGAAAGTAAATTTTTAGAAGTAAAGCCCTCGCCTGCTTCTGTTCCTATTAAACGACCTAAATTTTGAGCACGATATCGAACACTTTCTAAAAAATTTTTACTTGAGATGGGCGTTTCTTTTTCTGAAGAATGAGGATTGAAAAACTGGCTTTTATATGCTTTTACCACATTCATTTTAGCTTCAAGCTGTGCTGAGATGTCTAAGACAATATCGGGTTGTATATCCATCCACTGAATATATTCTAAAACAATTTTTGGTCGCCAAGAATTTTGCTTGTTCCCTAGAGAATCATAGGTTTCAATTTTTTCTAAACCACTTAAAAAGCAAGCGTGATTAACCAATTTATTCGCTTTAGGGTGATCAATATGGCGATCTTCTTTTGTGTTGCACAATACAATTTGGGGTTGAAATTCCCTGATTTTTTTAATCAATGCCAACTGGTGGGTTTCATCATTTTTAAAAAACCCATCTTTAAATTCCATATTAATTCTTTCACTCAGCCCCATAAGTACAGCTGCATTTTGGGCTTCCTTTTTTCTTGTTTCAACTGAACCACGAGTTCCAAGTTCTCCTTGTGTTAAATCAATTACAGCTACTTTTTTTCCTTGACTGATGCTCCGCATTATGGCTCCTGAACAGCCTAGCTCAACATCATCTGGGTGGGCACCTATGGCGAGTAAGTCTACAACTTGCATTAGCTAATTTTATTTGCGGACTCTGCTAAATCCCTTTTTATATCTTCAATATCTTCTATCCCTGTGGAAAAGCGAACCATTTGAGAAGTAATTCCTTGAGACAGTCGCTCTTCTTCGGTGAGTAAGGAATGAGAAGTTAATCTAGGACTTAAAGCAGTGCTTTCTACACCCGCTAAACTCATAGTGGGTTTTACTAACTCCAACCCCAGTAAGAATTTTTTGGTATCCATTCCTTTATTTAAATCGAAAGACAACATGCCTCCAAAACCTTTCATTTGTTGTCGGGCCAAATTATGATGCGGATGGTCCTCAAGTCCTGGATAATATACATGTGCAATCCAGTCCTGTTTTTGAAGGTGCTGAGCTAGTAATTGAGCATTCTTATTTTGGGCACCCACCCGAACATAGAGTGTCTTTATACTGCGTTCGAGTAGCCAAACGGTATAGTCGCTAAGGCTTCCTCCAAGATTTTTTGCTACTTCAAAAATTTTAGCAATGGATGCTTCGGTTCCCACTACTGCACCGGCACAGATGTCACTGTGTCCACCGAGGTATTTTGTAGCACTGTGAATTACAATATCAATACCCAAAGAAATAGGATTCTGATTTACGGGACTCGCAAAAGTATTGTCAATCATCGTCCATAATGAAGCGGCTTTTGCCACTTTACCTACTGCTTTTAAATCAATAATTTTGAGGGTAGGATTGCTCGGAGTTTCTATATAGATACCCTTAGTTTCAGGCTTGATTTCAGCTTCAAAATCCGCTACATCGAGACCTTGAGTAAAGCTGTAATGAATGCCGTATTTAGGAAATTCTTTTTTAATAAAATTTCTTGTTCCTCCATATAAGTCGTTTTGGAAAATGACATGGTCTCCCGACTGGAGGTGTGCCAAAAGTGCAGTGCTGATAGCTGCCATTCCCGAACCGAAAATCAAGCCACTTTCAGCCCCTTCTAATGCTGCTATTTTCTCACATAACCCTCTTTGATTTGGCGTATTAAAATAGCGTGGATATTGGCTGATTTCTATATCATTAAAGGCATAAGAGGTGGAAGCATAAAGCGGAGATATGGCTCCCCCGTGCTGGGTATCTTTTAACTCACCTGCATGCACACATAAGGTTTTGAAATTTGACGATTTAGTCATTTGTTTCAATCCAAGAAATTATGCTGGGGTCATCAGGCTGCGTTCGAGGTGAGACTACACGTGCAAGTCTGCCATCAGGATTTATTAAATATTTTTGGAAATTCCATGAAACACTAGAGTTTACTACTCCATTTTTAGCCTCTTGAGTAAGAAACTCATAGAGGGGATGCATATTTTTCCCTTTTACCGAAATTTTACTCATCATGGGGAATGTGACACCATAATTACTTTCGCAAAAAGTGGCAATTTCTAAATTGGTCCCTGGTTCTTGACTTAAAAAATTATTGGCAGGAAAACCTACAATCACAAAGTCTTCCTTGCTGTATTTTTCATACAGTGCCTGAAGCTTTGTGTATTGAGGGGTCAGTCCACATTTTGAAGCTGTATTGACAATCATGATTTTCTTTCCTTTGAGTGAGGCTAAATCAAAATCTTGACCATCGATGTCTTTAACTTTAAACTGAAAAATAGTGTTTTCAATTTTTTCTTGTGCGATCGATGCTGTAGACGATATCATAAATACTAATAAGGTATGTTTCAATTTCATTTTGTTTTTTTTTCAAAGGTCGTATTTTTTTTGAAACAAAAAAACCTCTTTTTATATGACTTCAGCGCTTAATCCCTCGTCTAAAAGTGCTTTACAGCAGGGCACCAAATCTTCTAAAGAGCCGCTTTTTACAGCGCATTTACCAGTGAAATGAACTAAATAGGCACACTGCTCTGCTTGCATAAAGCTATGTTCACAAATTTTAACTAGGCACTTGATTACATGGTCAAAAGTATTCACGTCATCATTGTATAAAATCAGTTCATGCTCTTGATCTGGAGCAACAAACACCTCTTCTATTGGCTCTGGACGTTCCTTAGGTTGGGTATTTAGTACTTTTGAAATTTCAATGCCACCCATAATTCATTTTCTTTTCTACTGACCAAAGTAAGATTTTCCTTTTTACATTGTTCTTCAAGAAGGAGTTCATCCTCTGTATAAAAGCCAGAAAGTAATAAACGGCCCTTTTCCGTAAGGGCTTTACTATAGCTAGGCATTTGCTCCAAAAGTATATTTCGATTGATATTGGCAAAGATAATATCGTATTCTGCTTTAGTAGCATTTAGTTGAGAAGCTTTGAAGGCATGGATATTGGAACACGCATTAGCCCGCGCATTTTCTGTTGTATTTTCAATACACCAAGGATCAATATCTATGGCCTCAATCTTTGAAGCCCCTTTTTTAGAAGCCAGAATCGCCAATACACCTGTTCCACAACCCATATCCAATACCTTCGCATTTTGCAGTTTTTCCTCTAAAGCGAATTCAGCCATCATGAGTGTTGTGGGGTGATGTCCTGTACCAAAACTCATTTTGGGGTTAATGATAAGCTCATAGGTTTTTCCTTGTGGTGGGTGAAAATCTGCTCTTATTACGCAATTTTCACCTATTATAACAGGTTGAAAAGAGGACTCCCACTTCGCATTCCAGTTTTCGGGAGTGATTTCTCTTTTTGAATACGTTATAGATACTCTTTTTTCTTTAAAAAGAGCCAACTCCTTTAATAGTTGATCACAATTTAAATGGGTAGGGAGATAAGCTTTAAGTCCCTCCTCTAAGCTTAAAAAGCTTTCAAAAGGAAGTAATTGTAATTGGGCGAGGAGTATTTCCTCCCAGGGTTCTTTAGGTGTTACAATAAAATGATATTCTGTGTAGCGCTCCGTCATTAAAACGCATTCACTATCGCAGCAAAATCGGAAGCCTTCAACGAGGCACCCCCTATGAGCCCTCCGTCTACGTCTTTCATTGAGAATATCTCCTGAGCATTTGATGGCTTTACACTTCCCCCATAAAGTATGACTACTTTTTCAGCCAATGATGAATTGTAATTCTCTTCAATTTCTTTGCGAATAAAAGCATGCATCTCTTGAGCTTGTTCAGGAGAAGCAGTTTCTCCAGTTCCAATCGCCCATACAGGTTCATAAGCAAGAATAATTTGGTCCCATGCTTTTTCGGGGAGTTCAAAAAGAACGGCTAACTGCGCCCTGACTACCTCAAAATGATTGTTTTCCTTTCGCTGTTCTAATTCTTCACCAAAACAAAAAATAAGCTCCATTTCTGCATTTAGGGCAGTAGCTACTTTATCTTTCAAACTGTCATTTGTTTCTGAATATAAAGACCGGCGTTCTGAATGACCCAAAATCACAGTATGTACGCCTACCCCTTGAAGCATAGAGGCAGAAATTTCGCCTGTGTGAGCGCCAGAAGCTGCGGCATTCATATTTTGTGCAGCCACTTTTATCGGGGTTCCTTCTAGTTGACGCACCGCCTGTGACAGTTGTGTAAATGCCGGGGCAACATATACCTTAACGGATTTATTAAGGGTTTGCTTTTCCAATTCATTCAATAACTTTTCTGTTTCAGAGGTGGTATTATTCATTTTCCAATTCCCCGCTACAATTTGGTTTCTCATTTTTAAAGTGTTATAATTTTAGGATCTAAATACGCGTAGATGAAATCGACCACAATATTAATGATAATAAAGAAAAAGGCAATGGTTAAAACAGCTCCCATTACAACAGGAATATCTAATTGATTTAAAGCCTCTACCAATTCTTTCCCCAATCCTTTCCATCCAAAAATAAATTCTACAAAAATAGCCCCAGCCAGTAAGGAAGCAAACCAACCAGAGATCGCCGTTATTACGGGATTTAATGCATTTTTAAGCCCGTGTTTTAGAACTACCTGGGACCGAGAAAGTCCTTTGGCGTATGCGGTGCGTATATAATCTTCTGATAAAACCACTAATAAATTGCTTCTCAATAATTGAATTATTACCGCTAGCGGGCGAATTCCTAAAACAATGGAGGGCAAAATTAAATTTTTCCATTGAAGCCTATTCTCTTCCCCGTAGTTATCCAACTCATAAAGACTCCCAGTCATATTTAAACCGGTAAAATCATGGAGCAAATAACCAAAAAACCAAGAAAACAAGATCGCGCTAAAAAAAGAGGGAACGCTCATGCCTAAGGTGCTTATGAGTTGCAAAAATCGATCAATCCAACGGTCTTTATTGAGTGTAGCTATGATTCCGAATAATAATCCGAAAAATACCGCTATCGTCATTGAAGAAAGTGCCAATAATGCTGTATTTGGTAGGGTTTCACTTATAATTTCAGCTATGGGCTTGCCTCTCTTCTGATAAGAAGTTCGTAAATAAGGCCATTTTAGGACCAAAAAGGAGGAAGATAAATTGGCTAAAATTACCCCTCCATATATTGACTCATCAAAATATCCAAATTGGTCAGGGTTTTTGGAATGCAATGAGACAGGAAGTAAATCATTTAAATAATAAAAATATTGTGTAGAAATGGGAAGGTCAAAACCAAATTTAGATTTGATAATGGCCAACTGAGCGGAGTCCTCATTTTGATCAAGCATCATTTGTGCAGGATCTCCTGGCAATACAGTAAATAAAAAGAAAACCAAACTTGCCACCCCCCAGAGTGCCGCGAATGCACTGATTATTTTGTAAAATAACAGACGAATCATTGTTCTGTTTGCTCTTGTAGGTGTATCAAGGCAAAAACAGCATAGTTTACAATGTCGTGGTAATTTGCATCTATCCCCTCACTAACAAGTGTCTTCCCAAAATTTTCCTCAATTTGTTTGACACGGAGTAGTTTTTGAAGAATTAAATCTGTAAGTGAGTTAATGCGCATTTCGCGCCAAGCCTCACCATAATCGTGATTCTTCTTTAGCATCAATTCAAATATAAGGGACTGCTGTGCATCGTAAAATTGGAGCGCTTGATCTAGAGTAAGGTCGGGTTGCTCTGCCACGCCCTGTTCCATTTGAATGAGCGCCATTATACTGTAATTGATAATGCCTATAAATTCTGATTCTTGCCCCTCAGCAACTTTTTGTTCTTTGTGTGTTTGTAATCCTCTGATTCGTTGTGCCTTTATAAAAATTTGATCTGTGAGGGAAGGGACTCTGAGAATGCGCCAAGCGGCTCCATAATCCGCCATTTTATTTTTAAATAAGGTTCGGCACTCAGATATTATTGCTTTATACTGCTTTTGGGTCACTTCCATTTCACTAAATTTTGTCTAAATTTCGTGTCCAAATTTAGTTTTTAACTCTTACAAATAAAAAGTTATCAAAAAGAAAAACCAAAATTATACGCTAAATATTCGAGGAGCGCTGATTGATTTAAATCAACCCAAAATTATGGGGATTCTTAATCTGACAGAAGACTCTTTTTATGATGGAGGGAAGCATAATTCTATAAGTCTGGCCTTAAAGCAAACTGAAAAAATGCTTAAAGAAGGCGCTTTTTTTATTGATGTGGGCGCCGCAAGCAGTAAACCTGGTAGTCCGATTATTACAGCAGATGAAGAAAAGAAGAAACTCCTTCCTGTTTTAGAGAAATTAATTCAGGAATACCCTAGTGTTCATTTTTCAATTGACACCTACAACAGCAGTGTAGCACAAGCTACACTTGAAATGGGCGCAAGTATGATTAACGATATTTCTGGAGGTCAAATTGATCCTCAAATTAGGGAAACAACAGCCCATTTTAAGGCACCCTACATCATCATGCATATGCAAGGTACGCCAGAAACTATGCAAATACAGCCCCATTACGAAGCTCTTTTACAGGAAGTTAAATTAGAATTGATTCAAAAAGTAGAAAAAGCGACTGCTAGTGGGATTAATGACATACTCATAGACCCTGGATTTGGTTTTGGAAAAACAATACAACACAATTTCGAACTCCTAAAAAGTTTAGCTCTTTTTACTGATTTAAATTGCCCGATTTTAATCGGTGTTTCGAGGAAATCTATGATTTATAAAGTGTTAAAAGGCAGTGCCGCTACCGCATTAAATGGAACAACAGCTCTTCATGCATGGGCATTAGAGCGAGGAGCTACTGTTCTGAGGGTACACGATGTTAAAGAAGCCAAAGAATGTATTGACTTATGGGCTGCGCTTAATTAGTATTTTTTAAATTTACAAAAACACCATCCCATTGGAACTTACAGATTTTATCGATTTTTCCTTTATTGACCTTGTAGATATTCTGCTTGTTGCCCTATTGCTCTTCTATCTTTATAAACTCTTAAAAGGTACGGTTGCTATTAATATTTTTATTGGAATCGTAATAATTTATTTGATCTGGAGGCTAACCGAAATATTAAATATGGATGTACTAAGTAATCTACTTGGTAAATTTATTAGTGTCGGTTTTTTTGCGCTCATTGTCGTATTTCAACAGGAAATCAGAAAATTTTTACTCCTTTTAGGTTCGACCAATCTCGCTTCACGACAAAATATGGTTCGCTATTTTCGTTTTTTAAATAAGCAACAACAAGTATCATATTTCAATTTAGATGTTTTAGTGGACGCTTGTGAAGAAATGTCAAAAAGTAAAACAGGAGCCCTCATTGTCATTCAAAGAAATACACCCCTTGATTTTACTTTTACAAATAGTAATAAAACAGATATTAAGCTGGACCCATTGGTGCTTCAAAGCCTCTTTTTTAAGAATGCCCCTTTGCATGATGGTGCAGTTATCATTAAAGAAAATAGGATTATTGCAGCACGGGTGGTTCTTCCCCTTACAGAGCAATCTAAGCTTCCAGCGCGTTTTGGCTTAAGACACAGGGCAGGCTTGGGTATATCAGAAAAGACAGATGCCTTAGTGCTTGTTGTTTCTGAACAAACTGGAAAAGTCGCCTATATCAAAGACGGAAACCTAGATCCTATAGATTCTTTTGTCGCTTTAAAAGAACAATTGAAAAATGATTTGAGCGATTGATTTTAAGAAGCAAGTTCTTCTGCAAATTGAACTTCGTAGAGTTTGGCATAATAGCCATTACTCACTTTAAGAAGCTCCTCATGGGTTCCTTGCTCAACAATAGTTCCTTGATCCATTACTACAATACGGTCCGCATTTTTCACTGTAGCCAGTCTATGGGCAATTACAATTGAGGTCTTCCCAGCAGTAAGTTTGTCTATTGCCTTTTGAATGATTTCTTCTGTATAACTATCTACAGAAGAAGTGGCTTCATCTAAGACTAAAATAGAGGGTTTCGCAATATAGGCCCTTAAAAAAGCGATAAGCTGACGCTGTCCTGAAGACAGCATAACGCCACGCTCTTTTACATTGTAATCATATCCTCCTGGCAACGATGCTATAAATTCGTGAACCCCTATTGTTTTTGCAGCTTGCATAACTTCCTCACGAGTAAGTGCAGGATTAAATAAAGTGATATTATTATAAAGGCTGTCAGCAAATAAAAATACATCTTGAAGTACAACGGCAACATGCTTTCGCAAAGAAGTTAATTCTAATGAGCGAATCGACACCCCATCAATTGTAATATCCCCTGAATCATATTCATAAAAGCGAGAAAGTAAATTAATAATCGTAGACTTTCCTGCCCCTGTGGCTCCAAGGATTGCCACTGTTTCACCTGCCTTTATCTGAAGTGAAATCCCATGGAGGACTTCTTCATCAGGTAGATAAGAGAAATGAACCTGATCAAAAGTAATCGCTCCTTTTACTGAGTCGGGGGTATGTGTTCCTTTATTTTCTATCGAACTGTCTGTCTCTAAAATCTTAAAGATTCGGTCTGCTGCGACCATACCCATTTGTAGCGTATTGAATTTATCAGCGATTTGTCGCAAGGGGCGGAACAACATTTGAGACATTTGAATAAAAAGGAAAATTGTTCCTAACGAAATACCCCCTCCTGAAATGACATTAAACCCTCCGTACCAAACCAGTAAACCGATAGTAACAGAGGAGGAGATTTCAGCAACAGGAAAGAAAATAGAATTAAACCAAACTGTTTTTAGCCACGCTTTTTTGTGTTTTTCATTGATCGCAACAAATCGATCGTACTCTATTTTTTCTCTATGGAAAATCTGAACAATTTTAATCCCGCTAATGCGCTCTTGAACAAATGAATTTAAATTCGCGACTTGTAAACGCACTTCCTCAAATGCTTTTTTCATCGATTTTTGAAAAAGACGTGTGGCATAAAGAATAATAGGAAGAATAGAGAAGACAATAAGTGTTAAGCGCCAATCTACATAAAGCATTACACCGATAACAAGTAGCATCTTAAGCAAGTCCGCTATGATCATAAAAAGACCCTGTGAGAATATACTCGCAATGGTTTCTATATCACTTACCGCTCTTGTTACCAACCTTCCTACAGCAGTTTTATCAAAATAGCTCATCTTAAAAAGGATGATCTTTTGAAAGAGGTCGGTACGTAAATTTTTGATCACACGCTGGCCGAGCCAATTCGCATAAAAAACAAATAAAAATTGAAAAAGAACTTCTAAAAATAGCGCTCCAAACATGAGCCCTACAAATAACAGCATACCTTCATAGTCTTTGGGACGAATATAATCGTCTACTGTAACTTTGAGTAAATAAGGGGTGAGTGTAGAAAATAAAGAAAGAAGAATAGCGGTAGCTAAGACAAAATAGTAAGTGATTTTAAATGGTTTGACATAAACCATCAGTTTAGAAAAAAGCTTACCGTCAAATATTTTACCACTAATCTGTGCCATATGTTATAAATATACTGACTTTGGATAGTTTATCTGTGTTAAATAAAGTCCTTCAGCAGGAACTGAATACCCCGCCAAAGAACGGTTTTTACTCTGAATAATCTGATGTAATTCGTCAGTATTTTTCTTATTTAAACCAATTTCAATGAGAGTCCCCACTATGGATCTTACCATATTACGCAGGAAACGATTTGCTGATATTGTAAAAATTGCCCCTGTATTGGAGAGCGTCCACTGCGCGTAGATGATTTCACAAAGAAAGGTTTTTACATCGGTATGGGCTTTAGAAAAGCACTCAAAATCTTTATATTCTAATAGTAGGGCGGATGCTTTATTCATTAACTCAAAATCTAAAGGCTGATATAAACTGTAGCTTCTTCCTTCACTAAAAGGGGATTTTGATGTTGTTAAATGATACTCATAGGTCCTGCTTAAAGCATCAAAACGTGCATGCGCATCTGCCTTTACAGCGTAGATTTTGTGAATAGCAATATCCTTAGGAAGGTATTGATTTAATCGAAATACCAACTGATCACAAGTATGAGCAAAAATGGGTGCATCAAAATGCGCAACCATAAATTTTGCATGTACACCCGCATCTGTTCTTCCTGCAGCTGTAATGGGTATCTGTTGCTTTAAAAGAGTTGAAAGTGCTTCCTCCATATACGCTTGAATACTCTCAGCATTGGGCTGTCGCTGCCATCCATGATAGGCAGTGCCTGCATAGGAAAATTCAATAAAAAAGCGATTGCTGTTCATCTGTAGCAAAGATACTTGTAAAATTTTGCCACTCCAATGATCTCTTTATTTTTCAATATATAATTCTTTTAATAGCCTTAAAAGTGTGATATCTACCTTTCTGTCTATAAAGACTAGCTGTAAAGAAAGAATCTCAAAAGTAAGGCAAGACTTACTGTGGGCCGCTTGTCAGAACTTTTAAAGGCGCATAGAAGTCGGTTAGAAAGAAATGATTTCATGGGGATTGGGTACATTTGTAAATTAAAGAGAAGTCTTTTGAAAAAAATACTATTACTTTCCGATACGCATGGCTTTTTGGATCAAAAAATCAAGTCGTATTGCTCGAAAGCTGATGAAATTTGGCATGCGGGAGATATTGGGAAGTCTCTTGTTTTAGACGAATTAGAAGCCCTAAAACCGCTACGTGCCGTATACGGTAATATTGACAGTCATCAAATTCGTAAGCAAGCACCCGCATTTATATCTTTCAACTGTGAAGGAGTCTCCGTATTAATACTTCATATAGCAGGTTATCCTGGACGCTATAATTCGCAGGCAAAAAAATTAATTGAAATACACCGGCCTCAATTGGTGGTCTGTGGCCATTCACATATTTTAAAAGTAATGCAGGACAAACACTACCGTCACCTTCATCTTAATCCAGGGGCCGCAGGAATTTCAGGGTTTCACAAAGTGAGAACTTTGCTTCGTTTCGAAATTGAGCAGGGTAAAATACAAAATTTAGAAGTCATTGAGCTCGGCCTCCGCGGCGCTTTATCGAATACGGTCAACAGAACGGACTAGGGCTTCGTCTTTTTGAATATTTCGTTTGGTCAGCCATAAAAGGAATATCCCCACCAAAGACTCCAAAATTGCAAGCGTCTCAAAATTGAGACCGTAATTTTGATTTACCTCACTCAAAAGTAATCCAAATTGCCCGAAGTGCATGAGTAGTAATAACCAACAAAGAAGAATTTGAAGTTTTCTTTTTTTATAAAGAAAAAGTGTAAATAAAAGCAACAAGGGCACCCCTAAAAACCCATTAAATGAAATAAAACGTCCAAAAAATTCAGAAGTAGGGGTAAAATTAAAAGCATTTGAATAAATC
>WTIP01000072.1 GCA_011525195.1 Flavobacteriales bacterium
TGGAAAAGTATGCGAAAAACCTAAACCAGCTGGCACAGGAAGGCAAATTGGATCCCGTAATAGGCAGAGACGAAGAAATCCGTCGATTGCTTCAAATATTGAGTCGCCGAACCAAAAACAATCCCCTACTTGTGGGTGAACCCGGTACTGGTAAAACAGCAATTGCAGAGGGCTTAGCCCACCGAATTATTGAGGGAGATGTGCCAGAAAACTTAAAAACCAAACAAATTTTTGCCTTGGATATGGGCGCTTTAATTGCAGGGGCAAAATACAAAGGAGAATTTGAGGAACGCCTCAAGAGTGTCATCAAAGAAGTTACACAAAGCGCAGGAGACCTTGTCTTATTTATCGATGAGATCCATACACTTGTGGGTGCCGGTGGCGGTGAAGGGGCTATGGATGCGGCTAATATCTTAAAACCAGCACTCGCCCGAGGAGAAATAAGAGCTATCGGGGCAACGACTTTAGACGAATACCAAAAATATTTTGAAAAAGACAAAGCCCTCGAACGACGCTTTCAAAAAGTAGGGGTGGATGAACCAGATGTAGAAAGTGCCGTTTCTATTTTAAGAGGGATTAAAGAAAAGTATGAAGTGCACCATAAAGTCAGAATCAAAGACGAAGCCATCATTGGGGCTGTGGAGCTTTCTAATCGCTATATTTCAAACCGTTTTCTTCCCGATAAAGCAATAGATTTAATGGATGAAGCTGCCTCCAAACTTCGGATGGAGATCAACTCCAAGCCCGAAGAGCTGGATAGCTTCGACAGAAAAATACGGCAAATCGAAATTGAACTGGTCGCCATTAAGCGAGAAAAAGACCAAGAAAAAATAAAGAAACTCAATTTTGAATTGAACGAGCTTAAAGAAGCGAGAAAAACCCTTTTTTCAAGATGGAGTCAAGAAAAGGAAGTCGTAGACGATTTACAACAAACGAAAATTGAAATCGAAAATTTAAAATCTCAAGCAGATCGTGCAGAGCGTGAAGGCGACTATGGTACAGTAGCAGAAATTCGTTATGGAAAACTCCAAGAATCAGAAGACAAAATCAAAGGACTTCAAAAAAAATTAGCAGAAAATCAATCCGAAGACAGTCTGATCAAAGAAGAAGTGATCTATGACGATATCGCTGAAGTAGTCGCAAAATGGACGGGGGTACCCGTAAGTAAAATGCTCCAATCTGATAAAGAAAAATTACTCCAGTTAGAAAGCCAGCTTCACCAGCGACTCATAGGACAAGAAAAAGCAGTGGCTGCTGTGAGTGATGCGATACGACGGAGTAGAGCGGGATTGCAAGACGCCAACCGTCCCATTGGTAGCTTTTTATTTTTAGGGACGACAGGAGTGGGAAAAACAGAGCTGGCCAAAGCCCTTGCAGAAGTGCTTTTTGATGACGAAAACAATATTACCCGTATAGACATGAGCGAATACCAAGAACGCCATGCGGTAAGTCGTTTGGTCGGGGCGCCTCCCGGTTATGTGGGTTATGAGGAAGGGGGTCAGCTTACAGAAGCGGTTCGACGTAAACCCTATTCTGTGGTCTTATTAGATGAAATAGAAAAAGCACACCCCGATACCTTTAATATTTTATTACAAGTGCTGGATGAAGGACGCCTCACAGATAATAAAGGAAGAGTGGCTGATTTTAAAAACGCCCTCATAATCATGACAAGTAATATGGGAAGTCAGGAAATACAGGCAGCCTTTGAATCTGTTCCCGATTTTGAAGCAGCGGAAACCTTAGCGAAAGAGCAGGTCATGAAATTACTCAAAGCACAAGTACGTCCAGAATTTCTAAATCGTATCGATGACATCTTACTATTTTCACCGCTTACCAAAAACGAAATCAAAAAAATTGTAGCACTACAGTTTGAAATAATTACAAAACGATTGGAAAGTCAAGGCATTATTCTCAAGGCTTCAGCAGAAGCACTTGCGCAATTGGCCCACTTGGGATTTGATCCGCAATACGGGGGAAGACCTGTAAAAAGAGTTTTTCAGCAACAGATTTTAAATCCTTTAAGCAAATATTTATTGGGCGACGGACCCAAGCAAGGCGAACCAATTACAGTCGATTATTTTGAAAACCATTTTGTTTTTCGAAATACCCAGGCTTTACCCTAAGCGGATTAGTACTACCTTTGCTTCGTGAAAAAAGCGATACACATAAAAAACAAAAGAGCGCGTTTTGAATACGAATTGCTGGAGGAGTATACAGCGGGCTTGGTACTGACCGGAACGGAAATTAAATCCATTCGGAATAGCAAGGCTTCTATTGCTGAAAGTTTTTGCGAATTTAATGAGCGTGGGGAGCTTTTTACTGTCAATATGCATATTGAAGAATATGCCTTTGGAACCCGCTTTAATCACCGCCCTAAAGCCCAACGAAAACTATTGCTCAATAAAAAAGAGCTAAAAAAGTTGCAACGCGAAGTGCAAAATACTGGCTTAACAATAGTCCCTCTTCAGCTCTTTATTAACGATAAAGGCTTTGCCAAACTTCGTATTGCATTGGCACGTGGAAAAAAACTTTACGATAAACGGGAAACAATTAAAGACCGAGACAACAAACGCGATTTAGATCGGGTAAAAAAGAGTTTTAACAAGTAGAATTAGAACCGTTTATTACCTTAAATTAAATTTCATATCATGAGAGGCGCTGTTTTATTTTTCTTATTTATTCTCCAGCTAGGCTGGTGTCAGGACCCTTTAGCCCGTCTTGAAAACTCCCCCCGACACCATGAATGGGTAACATTGAATACCCCTGACAAACCGATCAAAAGTTTTTTAGTATATCCAGAAGTCGCGCAAAAGGCAACAGTTGTGATCCTAATACACGAAAATAGAGGGTTAAATGATTGGGCACGCAGTATGGCAGACCAAATAGCGGAAATGGGTTATATAGCCTTGGCTCCTGATTTTTTATGGGGAAGCGCACCCAATGGTGAAGGCACTTCGGCCTATGAAAATCCTGATGCAGCCCGTACTGGAATTTATAGTTTAGATCCTGAAGGAATCAAAGTAACGCTTGATGCGGCCTCTGAATTTGCCCAAAATATACCCGCTGCAAATGGAAAAGTAGTAGTAATTGGTTTTTGCTGGGGCGGTAGTCAGTCTTTTCAATACGCCACAGCGGCTAGTGGGATAGAAGCTGCCATTGTTTGCTATGGAACCGGTCCTCAAAATCCAGAAGCCTATGCGACTATTTCTGTTCC
>WTIP01000111.1 GCA_011525195.1 Flavobacteriales bacterium
ATCCAAACCCATCACATTAACAGCTGTGGGTGAAAAAATAATTGATCAAGCAAAAATCATATTAGAGGAAGCTGCGCGAATGAGTGATATTGTCGCTACTGCGAGAGGAGTTGTAGAAGGGCATTTTAGAATAGGAATCATCCCTACTGTAATGCCTACATTACTTCCTCTATTTTTAAACACCTTTATAAAGAGATACCCCAAAGTCAATTTGAAAATAGAAGAACTCAATACTGCTTCTATTATTGAAGAATTGCGAGCAGGGAAATTAGATGCAGGTATTGCTGCTACTCCCTTAGATCATCCTCATTTAATTGAAAAACCTCTTTATTATGAACCTTTTGTGGGCTATATTCCCAACAATCATTCATTACATACAATTGAAAAACTGGCTGTTGAAGATCTAGAAAGGATGGATATTTTAGTTTTAGAGGATGGACATTGCTTTCGTGAACATGTTTTAAATTTATGTCAAACTACAAGAAATAGTAAATCTTTTGACTTAAAATCTGGAAGTTTTGAAACCCTGATTAGTTTGGCAAATGAAGGCATGGGAATGACCCTTCTACCCTATCTCCAGACTCAAAAACTAGCCCAAAAAGAGAGAGAAAACTTAAGATATTTTGAAAGTCCAGAGCCTGCTAGAGAAATCAGTATGATTTATAGCAAAAATCTACTCAAAATTCCGATTATAGAGGCCCTTTCAGAAGTAATTGAAGGAGTGCTTAGGGGTGCGATTCAGTTTGAAAATATAAAAATTATCACCCCCAAATAATAGGCAGTTTATTCGAAAGCGTTAAGCTTTTAAGCTCTTCGCGCTTCTCAATAAACTTAATGACCCATTTCGTCAAAGCGGGACGTTCCTCAGGACTTAAAAATCTATAGGCTTTTATAAGCTCTTTACTGAATAATGCTGGATTAAAACTCACTTTTTTAAGAATAGAACGACAGTACATTAAATTTTTTGACATCAGATTGAGTTTTTACTTTTTCAATTTAGAAAGAATGTCTGTTTTAAAATGTTGTAAAAAAGTTAAAAATTATTTCAGGTGTATGTTTTGCACAGTTTTATTTTTTGTTTATATATTTGCATAACAAATTACTCCTCTATGAAAATCGAGAATACAACAGCTCAAATGCGTAAAGGAATTTTAGAATTTTGCATACTCTCATTGATTTCAAATCGAGATTTATATAGTTCTGAAATTTTAGAAGCACTTAAAAAAGGAAAAATGTTAGTCGTAGAGGGAACTGTATACCCTTTGCTCACCCGCCTAAAAAATGAAGACCTTTTAAATTACCGATGGGAAGAATCAACATCAGGCCCCCCAAGAAAATACTATTCCATAACACCAAAAGGTGTACTTTTTCTTGAAGAATTGCAAAAAGCTTGGAATGAACTAAATAAAGCGGTAAAAACAATAACCCAAACTCAAAATAAAACCCAATGAATAAGACAGTAAATATCAATCTCGCCAGTACCTTTTTTCATATTGATGAAAATGCTTATCAAATCTTGGAACGCTATCTCAGAAAACTAAAAGAGGGATTTAAAGATACTGCAGGAGGCGAAGAAATTTTGCAAGACATAGAAGCGCGCATTGCCGAATTATTTCAAGACCTAAAAACAAATCCTGATTATGTTATCAATACCGCGGATGTAGAAAAAGTAATTGGGATTATGGGAGAACCCGAAACAGTCCTTTCTGAAGAAGATATAAATACTTCCCAAGAAAAAATCCATAGAAAACTCTACCGTGACCCTGAAGATAAATACATAGGTGGGATAGCTGCTGGTTTGGGACATTATTTTAAAATTGATGCCACCTGGATTCGCTTAATTTGGCTCTTTTTGGCCCTTTTTTCTGGTGGGGTATTTACCTTGATCTATATTCTATTTTGGATATTAGTACCGCTCGCAAAAACAACAGGTGACCTGCTAAGAATGAAGGGGGAGCCAGTAAATATTGCTACCATTAAAAAAAAAATCAAAGAGGAATTTGATGACGTAACCACTAAAATCAAAGATCTTGATTATGAAAAGGCGGGTAGCACTTTAAAAAAAAAGTCGAAAAATTTTTTTCAATTTTTAGAAAATCTAATCAGAAAAATACCGAGTATCATTCTTAAACTAATCGGGCTACTATTTTTACTGATTTCAATCTCAAGCATCTTTGCCCTTTTTATTGGGAGCTTTGTGCTTTTGGGTCTTGGCAATTTACTTTTGCCCTTTCAGTTTGTTGATTTGGGCGTATTCCCAGATAGTTTTTGGCGTATTGCACTGATTTTAGTTGTCCTCATTCCTTTTATTTTTCTTTTTTCGCTAGGAATTCGCTTGTTAAGAGGAGTGTCTAGTAGAATTGGCTCTGTCAGTCGATTAGTTCTTTTTAGCCTCTGGATCATCGCTATTGGTGCGCTTGTCTTCACAGGGACGAATCAAATTAGAAAAAACAGTATAACTGCTACTCAAACTACTATTCATGAACTTGCTATAGAACATGAAGATACCCTAAGAGTGAGTCTATTTATCAATGAAATCAAACCCAATTCTTGGAAGTTCAAAAAAAACAATCCTTTGAATGCGCTATCAAGAAGAATTGAGAAAAGTCAAAAGTTGGTTACGCTCTCTATCAAACCGAATAAACTTTCTAGTACATCATTAGAAATTCAAGCCTCAGCGAAAGGAGCAGATGAGAAAAAAGCGCAACAAGCAGTAAAGCAATTGACCTACCGTTGGGAACAAGAGGGCGACATTCTTTTTTTAGATGATCAGATTAAAAACCAACCTCTCAGTGGGTTTCAAACAAAGAATATTGAAATGACCTTATTGTTAAAAGAAGGGCAAATAATCGCCTTAGATGAAAGTCTTAGAAAAGTACTCAGCTATCCTGTTGAAAATAATCAAAATTGGAATAGCAGAAGTACAGCAGGCTATCTTTGGAAAATGGGTCCTCAAGAACTCATATGCCTAGATTGCCCCACGAATCAATCCAAATTAGAAGTTCAATATCAAGATGCTAAAGGAGAGGAAAAAGTACACTTAGAAGTAGATAAAAATGGAATTCAACTTAAAAAGGAATAGAATACTGAAGAAAGCTCATTTCCTATTTGCATTAACTTTTTTTAATGTTATATTTGCGCACACTTTTCGGGGTGTAGCGTAGCCCGGTCATCGCGCCTGCTTTGGGAGCAGGAGGTC
>WTIP01000109.1 GCA_011525195.1 Flavobacteriales bacterium
GCATAAATGACCTGAGTCTAGGTACTCCTCTATCCCGAAATCTAAGGCTTCATTAGGATGGTCAAGGCGGTAAAAATCAAAATGATAAAAAAGAGCCTTATTATTTTTATAACAGTTTACCAAGGAAAAAGTTGGACTACTAACTGTATCAGAAGCACCTAAAAGCTTTAACACCTCTGCTATTAGGGTAGTTTTTCCTGCGCCCATTTCTCCATCAATTCTGATTACAAAAGTAGAACTGTGATCGAGTAAAAGCTGAGCTGCTGCCTTTATTTCATCGAGTTTGAAGCGAAATTCCATTGCGTAAAAATAGTACTATCGCCCTTTTAAAACAACAAAAGGAATAATCATTTCTTCAAGTGAAATCCCTCCATGTTGAAAGGTATCCTTAAAGAGTTTGGCGTAGTAATTAAAATTATTTTTATAAACAAAATAAGCGTCGCCTCTCGCAAAAATATAGCGACTATTGATTCCATAAAATGAAGGCAATTCAAATGCTGAGGGGTTTTCACAGCACAAAACATCTTTCGCTTCAAAAGTCAAACTTTTCCCTGACTTATAGCGTAGATTGATGCTGGTTTCTTTATCTCCTATCACTTGACTAGGAGCGCCGACATTTACAGTGCCGTGATCTGTTGTCAAAAGAATTTGAAATCCAAGTTCACTTGCTTTTTTGAGTAATTCTTTTAGAGGGCTGTTCTTAAACCAGGTAGCAGTTAATGAACGATAGGACTTGCTATCAGAAGCCAACTCCTTAATAACTTCCATTTCGGTTTTGGCATGAGAGATCATATCCACAAAATTATAGACAACAGTAGTAATCCCCTCATGGGTGTGGTTTACTAAATTTTTAATAAGCTGATGACATTGCTGGAGTTGAGTGATTTTATGAAAACTTGAAGTTCGTGTGATCCCTAGGCGCTTGAGTTGCACCTGAAGTAAATCGTACTCGTGTAAATTTTTACCGCCCTCATCATTGTCATTTTTCCACCAATGAGGAAATTTTTCGCTAATCTTTTGAGGGGTTTCTCCAGCAAAAAATGCGTTTCGGGCATATTGCGTTGTCGTAGGCAAAATACTGAAATAAGCTTTTTCACTAACTAGAGAGAAATATTCATTTAGCTGTGGAGCAAGGATTTTCCATTGATCATAACGTAGGTTATCTATCATCAATAGTAGAGTAGGTTGCTGTGTTTTGAGCTCGGGCAGCACCAATTTTTCAAAGGCATTATGGGAAAGCACAGGACCGTCAGAATTTTGCAGCCAATCGGAATAATTTTCAGCAATAAACTTTGCAAACTGATGATTAGCTTCTTTTAGTTGAATCTCAAACGCCTCAAGCAGACTCTTGTCATCAAGGGTTTCGAGTTCTAATTCCCAATAGATTAATTTTTTAAAATAGGCCACCCAATCCTGGTAGGAATCTAGTCCTGCTAAAGAAAGGCTGATCTCTCGAAACTCTTTTTGATAATTCTGGGTAGTTTTTTCAGCGATTATGTTTTTGTGATTGAGGATTTTTTTAAGAGAGTGTAATATTTGATTCGGATTGACAGGCTTGATTAAGTAATCAGAGATTTTTGCCCCTATGGCCTCATTCATGAGCTGTTCTTCCTCATTTTTAGTGATCATAATGACAGCTAAGTTAGGACGTATATTTTTAAGTTCACCTAAAGTTTCTAAGCCATTGAGACCCGGCATATTCTCATCTAAAAGAACAATATCAAAGTCCTTATTTGTCAGTAATTCTAGGGCATCTCTTCCATTGGAACAAGGTGTTGTTTGGTAGCCGCGTTCTTTGAGAAATAAAATATGTGGTTTTAGTAGATCGATTTCGTCATCTACCCATAAAATATTGATCCAATTCATTTAGTATCTTTGTCGCTCACAAATATTATCTTGGCCCACCAAAAAAATACGTTGTTCAATGATCCAATTTATGGATTTATTTCCATAGAAACCCCATTGCTTTCTGAACTTATTAATCACCCGTTCTTTCAACGCTTGCGTAGAATATCTCAAATGGGCTTGTCCAGTCTGGTCTATCCTGGGGCCCACCATACACGTTTTGAGCATGCCTTAGGGGCCATGCACATCATGCAAAAAGCAATAACTGTTTTAGAAGGAAAAGGAGTTAAAATCAGTAAGGCTGAACAGGAAGCCATGCAAATCGCGGTACTTCTTCACGACATTGGTCATGGTCCTTTTTCTCATGCAACAGAAAATATCCTCCTTCAAGGTGTACACCATGAAAAAATATCGCTTCAAATAATTGCGCTACTTAATACAAATTTTGATGGGCAGTTAGATCTAGCTTATCAGATTTTTACCAATCAGTATCCTAGAAAATTCATGCACCAACTCGTCTCTGGACAAGTAGATGTAGACCGCCTCGATTATTTAAAACGAGACAGTTTTTACACGGGTGTAACAGAGGGAAATATTAATACTGATCGGATTTTAGCAATGATGAATGTGCATAATGAAGAATTGGTATTTGAAGTTAAAGGGATTCATCCCTTGGAAAAATTCCTTTTAGCCAGGCGATTAATGTATTGGCAGGTATATCTACACAAAACCAGTCTGGCTGCCGAACTTCTTCTCATCAAAACGCTAGGGCGTTTTAAAAATTTAATTTCTTCAGGGAGCGAACCATTAGCATCTTCACATTTTCTTTATCCCTTTTTCAAATTAAATACGACAAATACGCTTGATGAATCTATTTTAAGACATTATTTAAGCCTTGATGACACTGATATTTACCAACTCCTAAAATCTTGGCAGCAGCATCCAGATTTAGTTTTATCTAGACTTTCTAAACAATTAATCCAGCGACAATTGCCCAAAATAAAAATGAGTGATACTCCTTTTACCCAAGAGCAAATCTATAAAAAGCGAATACGCTTGGAAAGGGCTGAAAATCAGCCAGATGTTTATAATTATTTTGTTTTTGAGGGCAGTATTTCGAACCAAACATACAGATCAGATGATGCTCAACTGCTCTTATTGGATAAAAACAACCATGTTTTTCCTATTTCTAAAGCCATCAATTATTTAGATTTCAAACAATTTTCAGCACCATTGACCAAGTACTATCTCTGTTATCCAAAGTCACTTAATTCCCTATAAAATTTCTACTTTTACTTTATGAATTTTACAGCCTTAGAGATCTCTGAAAAATTTAGCGGTAGTATTCAGGGTAATGGTGAAGTACTCATTTCCAGGCTTTCAAAAATTGAAGAAGCTGAAGTGGGCGCACTCAGCTTTATAGCACATCCTAAATACATTCCTTTTTTAGCTTTAACTAAGGCAAGCGCTGTATTGGTTGCTCATGATCTTGAGACTTCTTACCAGGGGCCGGCTACACTTATTCGCGTTACTGACCCTTATATTGTTTTTACACAGTTAATGAGGTCCTGGGCTGAATTCAATAAAACGGAACCACCCAAGGGCATACATGCTACGGCACTTATTGATCCAACAGCGACTGTTGCTAAAGGAGTGGCTATCGGACCTTATGTTACTATAGGACCAAAGACGAGAATCGGAGAAGGGGCACTCATACAAGCGCACTGTATAATAGGTTCACAGGTGACTATAGGAAAAGGAACTATTCTCAATGCAAGAGTAACCGTTATGGATGAAACAGAAATAGGTTCAGCCTGTATAATTCACTCAGGTGTCGTTATAGGAAGTGATGGATTTGGTTTTGCGCCTCAAGAAAATAACACTTATCTAAAAACACCACATCTCGGAAAAGTAATTATTAAAAATAAGGTAGAAATAGGGGCGAATACCACTATAGACCGAGCGACACTTGGCGCGACACTTATTGAGGAAGGGGTAAAACTGGATAATTTAGTCCAAATTGCCCATAATGTAGAAATTGGGCCACATACTGTAATTGCTGCGCAAACAGGAATTGCTGGATCCTCAAAAATTGGATCACAATGTATAATTGGGGGACAAGTAGGTATTGCGGGCCATCTCACTATAGGAGATAACGTACGTATCCAAGGACAAACAGGAGTAGTGAGCGATCTATCTGCTGGAAGTACAGTGCAGGGAACGCCTGCTTATGATTATCGTTCTTATTACAAATCCTACGCCTTGTTTAAACGCTTTCCTGCAATTGAAAAAAGACTGAGTAGCATAGAAAAAAAGAACTGACATGATAATAACCACTGAGAAACAACAAACTTTAGCAAAAATAGTAAGCCTTGAAGGGAAAGGGTTACACACAGGTGAAACTGTAAAGCTGGTCTTAAAACCTGCTCCCGAGGACACGGGTATTATTTTTCAACGAATAGATTTAAATCCGCCGGTAGCACTCCCTGCATTAGCAACTCGTGTCAATGCCACTTCGCGGGGTACCTCACTCGAAATGGATGGGGTTAGCATAATGACTACTGAGCACCTTTTGGCTGCGCTTTATGCCGCTAAAATCTCTAATTGTTTGATTGAAGTCAACAGCTCAGAAATTCCTATAATGGACGGCTCGTCAAAACCTTTTACTGAAGCAATTATTAAAGCGGGTATAAAAGTCCAAGAGGCCGATAGAGAGCTACTTGTAGTCAATGAAATGATTCAACACCATGACGCAGAAACTGGGAGTGAAATACTTCTACTCCCTGCTGATAAACTTTCTTATAGTGTTATGATTGACTTTGAAACCAAAGTCTTAGGCACCCAGAATGCACATCTTCATGATCTCGAAGATTTTCAGAAAGAGATTGCTTCTGCTCGAACATTTAGTTTTTTGCATGAATTAGAATCTCTGCTTGATCAAGGCTTAATTAAAGGCGGAGATTTAAGTAATTCGCTTGTTTATGTAGACCAACCAATTAAACCTGTTCAATTAGAAAAACTCAAAAAGGTTTTTGGAAAAAAAGAACTCAGTGTAAAAGCCAATGGACTACTTGACAACGCTAAACTTAATTACCCCAATGAAGCAGCACGTCACAAACTGTTAGACTTAATAGGTGATCTTGCTTTAATAGGAATGCCCATTCAAGGAAAAATAATTGCCACAAAGCCTGGACATAAAATCAATACTGAATTTGCGAAAATACTTCTCAAGCATATTAAAGCAGAAAAAAAATCTATAGTGCCTAAGGTGGATCTATCAAAACCGGCTGTCATGGACATTAATCAGATAATGAATATGCTTCCGCATAGACCTCCTTTTCTTTTGGTTGACAAAATTTTAGAATTAACTGACCAACATGTGGTAGGGTTAAAAAATGTGACAATGAATGAGTCTTTTTTTCAAGGTCATTTCCCTGGGGCACCTGTCATGCCTGGTGTTTTACAGATTGAAGCCATGGCCCAAGCTGGAGGAGTATTGGTTTTGAGTACAGTACCAGACCCTGAAAATTATTTAACATTTTTTATGAAGATAGACGATGTTAAATTCAAACGCCCAGTTTATCCTGGGGATACATTAATTTTTAAACTCGAACTTTTAACCCCAATTCGAAGAGGGATTTGTAATATGAGAGGATACGCCTTTGTAAATGATCAGTTGGTCAGTCAAGGTGATTTGATGGCTCAAATTTCAAAACGCACTACCTAAAAGACCCCAATGAAAACAAACTTAACTCATGTTCACCCCAATGCGAATATAGCACCCAATGTAACGATCGATCCTTTTACAACGATTCAAAATAATGTTGAAATAGGGGAGCACACTTGGATTGGCTCAAATGTAACCATAATGGAAGGCGCACGCATCGGCGCACATTGCAAAATTTTTCCAGGTGCAGTTATTGCTGCTATTCCTCAAGATTTAAAATTTCAAGGAGAGGATTCATTGGCACTCATCGGAGACTATTCGGTAATTCGTGAATGTGTAACAATTAATAGGGGGACGGCTGCTTCTGGTAAAACAGAGGTAGGGGCACATTGCCTGATTATGGCCTATTCCCATATAGCCCATGATTGTAATATAGGAAACCATTGCATATTTTCTAATAATACAACACTAGCAGGGCATATTAATATAGGAAATTATGTCGTTTTTTCTGGGCTTACTGCCATTCAACAGTTTTGTCAAATAGGAGATTTTGCCTATGTTGCGGGAGGTGCACTCGTAAGAAAAGACATTCCTCCTTTCGCTAAAGTGGCGCGAGATCCTCTGGTTTTTTTAGGAATTAATACAGTCGGAATGGAACGCAATGGTGTATCCGCTTCGAGAATTGAACAGGTCGAAGAAGTTTACCGCATACTTTTTAAGCGCAAACTTCATTTATCTCAAGCGATAGAAGTCGTTAAAAAGGAAGTAGCGACCAGTGCTGATCGAAATCAAATTTTGGATTTCATAGAAAAATCAACATTGGGAATTGTTAGGGGGTACGGACAAAAAAGTTAAATTTGCATAAAATTATGGCGACAACATCAGATATTAGAAAAGGACTGTGTATTAAGTACAATAATGACATCTATAAGATTATTGAGTTTTTGCACGTAAAACCTGGAAAAGGTCCTGCTTTTGTTAGAACTAAACTGAAAAGCGTTACCTCAGGTAAAGTATTAGATAATACCTTCTCTGCAGGACATAAAATTGAAGACATCCGGGTAGAAACACACAAATATCAATACCTCTACAATGAAGGGGATCGTTTTCATTTTATGAATACAGAGGATTACAATCAAATTAGTTTAGAAAAAACCATTTTAGATAACCCAGGGCTTTTAAAAGAAGGGGAAATCGTAACTATTGCAATTAATTCTGAAGATGGTTTGCCCCTTTCTGCAGATATGCCCGCTAGTGTAGTTTTGGAAGTAACACATACTGAGCCGGGCGTTAAAGGGAATACTGCAACTAATGCCACTAAACCGGCTACCGTAGAAACAGGGGCTTCCATAAATGTTCCTCTTTTTATTAATGAAGGGGATAAAATTAAAGTGGATACCGAGAAAGGAAATTATCTGGAGCGCGTAAAAGAATAACTACATCAAACTAAATTGAGAAATTAAACTATGAGTGTACTTGTTAATAAAGCATCAAATATAATTGTACAAGGATTTACAGGAAGTGAAGGCACATTCCACGCCACCCAAATGATTGAATATGGAACCAATATTGTGGGTGGGGTTACTCCAGGAAAAGGAGGCCAACAGCATCTAGAGAAGCCCGTTTTTAATTCTGTGGCTGAAGCAGTGGCAGAAGTAGGAGCTGACACTACAATTATTTTCGTACCACCTGCTTTTGCTGCTGATGCCATTATGGAGGCTGCTGAAGCAGGGATAAAAGTGATAATCACCATTACAGAAGGCATCCCAGTTAATGATATGACCAAGGCTTTCCATTATGTAAAATCGAAGGGAGCCACTTTAGTGGGACCCAATTGTCCGGGTGTTATTACACCCGAAGAAGCCAAAGTAGGGATCATGCCCGGTTTTGTCTTTAAAAAAGGAAAAGTAGGCATTGTCTCTAAATCAGGAACCCTTACCTATGAAGCTTCAGATCAAGTGGTCAGCCAAGGCTTGGGTATTTCTACCGCTATAGGAATTGGAGGAGATCCTATTATAGGAACCACTACTAAAGAAGCCGTAGAACTTTTTATGAATGATCCTGAGACCGAATGCATTGTTATGATTGGGGAAATTGGAGGCCAGTTAGAAGCTGATGCCGCGCAATGGATTAAAGCCTCTGGCAATAAAAAGCCAGTGGTTGGGTTTATTGCAGGAGAAACTGCCCCCAAAGGCCGTACAATGGGTCATGCAGGAGCCATAGTTGGTGGAAGCGAAGATACTGCTGAAGCCAAAAAAAGAATTATGCGTGAATGTGGGATTCACGTAGTTGATTCTCCCGCACAAATAGGAGCTAAAGTAGCTGAACTCTTAGCCTGATTCAATTATGAAATTACTAGAAGGAAAAACAGCAATTATTACAGGAGCGAGTCGTGGAATTGGTCGTGGTATTGCTAAAGTTTTTGTAGAGCAGGGTTGCGCTGTAGCGTTTACCTATAGTAGTAACCAAGCGGCTGCAGAGGCACTAGTTGCAGAACTTTCAGGTCAGAGTGTGCAGGTTAGGGGGTATCAGAGTAATGCAGCTGACTATGAAGCTTCCGAGCAGCTTATAGCGGATGTGCTCAAAGATTTTGGATCGATAGATATATTGGTCAATAATGCAGGTATTACAAAAGACAACCTACTCATGCGCATGAGTGAGTCAGATTTTGACCAAGTGATTGAGGTCAACCTTAAATCAATTTTTAATATGACCAAAGCGATACAGCGCACCTTTCTCAAGCAGCGCAAAGGATCCTTGATCCATATGAGCTCAGTAGTAGGCGTAAAAGGTAATGCAGGTCAAGCGAATTATGCCGCTTCAAAAGCAGGGATTATTGGCTTCTCAAAATCAATCGCGCTAGAGCTCGGTTCGCGAAATATAAGATCAAATGTGATTGCCCCTGGATTTATAGAAACAGAAATGACTGCTCAACTTTCTGAAGAGGTCGTTCAAGGGTGGAGAGATGGAATCCCTCTCAAAAGAGGAGGGCAACCGGAAGATGTAGCCAATGCCTGTGTCTTTTTGGCTTCTGATTTATCAAATTACATCACTGGACAAGTACTCCATGTTGATGGTGGAATGTTAACCTAATTTTAATTTACATAGTATGCAAAAATTACCCAAAATTGGCTTACCGGTCATCTTACTGATCGTTGTCATATTAATCTTTATCTCCAAGTCATCTATTAATATTGGCTATGGAGAAGCAGGTGTTTTATTTAAAACTTTTGGTGGAGGTGTCGTAACAGATGAGCCCCCATTAGGAGAAGGATTTCATATTATCTCCCCTTGGAATAAAGTATATATCTATAATGTGAAGCAACAAGAGTTTTTTGAAGGAAATATGCAAGTACTCTCCTCTAATGGTCTTGAAATTTCATTAGATGTATCTGTACTTTATCAGCCCAAATATGAAGAATTAGGACTCCTTCATAAAACAAAAGGTGAGAATTATGTCAATATAGTTTTAATCCCACAAATACGAGCTGTAGCCCGATCTGTAGTGGGACGTTATACGCCAGAACAATTGTATTCAACTAAACGCGATGCCATTCAGAATGAAATTTTTGAGGAAACACAAAAAAATGTGGAATCACAACACATCCAATTGAATGCAGTGCTGGTTCGTGATGTTACCCTACCTGTAGCCATTAAAGAAGCGATTGAGCGCAAATTACGCCAAGAGCAGGAGGCCCTTGAATATGAATTCCGTATTGAAAAAGCCAGACAGGAAGCAGAACGTCAGCGAATTGATGCTGAAGGGAAAGCAACGGCAAACCGAATCTTAAGTGCTTCACTTACCGACAAGATTCTACAAGAAAAAGGAATTGAGGCTACGATTAAGCTTTCAGAATCACCAAATTCAAAAGTGATAGTAATTGGTAGCGGGAAAAATGGTTTGCCTATAATTTTAGGAAATCAATAAAATTTGAGTTTTAAAAAAAATAAATATATTTGCTGCTCAAATGAGAAAAACAAACTTACATAGACATCATCTAAACACTCGATCAAACGAGTTGTAATAGATTGTCTATGAAATTTATTACGAGCCCGTTTGAGCAATCAGACGGGCTTTTTTTATAAAAACTATGATACGAATAGCAATTCAAAAATCAGGCAGGCTTCACCAAGACTCTTTGAGTTTACTTAAAAGGTGTGGCATTTCAATTGATAATGGTAAAGATCAATTAAAAGCGGCTGCTCGAAATTTTCCTATGGAAGTCTTTTATTTACGAAATGGAGATATTCCACAATACTTAAGAGATGGCGTAGTAGATTTAGCCATTATTGGCGAAAACCTTATTATTGAAAAAGGAGAAGACCTTGAAGTGATAGAACCCTTGGGCTTTTCAAAATGTAAGGTGTCTATAGCAGTGCCAAAAAATCAAACTTTTAAGAGCCTAGAAGACCTTAACGGGAAGCGTATCGCGACCTCTTATCCGAATACGGTTACTAATTTTTTAGCCAAAAATAAAATAAAGGCTGAATTGCATATTATAAATGGATCAGTCGAAATTGCACCTAATATAGGATTAGCAGATGCTATTTGTGATATTGTATCAAGTGGTAGTACGCTTTTTAAAAATAATTTAAAAGAAGTTGTAGAAATTGGGCGATCACAAGCTGTATTGGTTCAAGCGCCTGACATATCAAGTGAACTCCAGCAAACAATAGATAAACTTCGGTTTAGAATTCAAGCTGTTTTAAGAGCAAAGCAGTCCAAATACATCTTGCTTAATGCGCCCAATGATAAAATTAAGGCAATCAGTGCTATACTGCCAGTATTGAAAAGTCCAACAGTATTGCCCTTGGCGCAAGAGGGATGGAGTTCGCTTCACTCTGTGATTAATGAGAGTGACTTCTGGGAGGTCATCGATCAGCTTAAAGCTGCTGGAGCGGAAGACATCTTAGTATGTCCAATTGAAAAAATGGTTTTGTGATGCAGCAATTTATAAACCCCTCATTTGACGAATGGAATATTTTGACTGAGCGACCTACAGCAAGTTATGAGGATCTAGAACCTTTGGTAGCTGAAGTTTTTGAAGCCGTAAAAAAAGAAGGCGATCAAGCCGTTAGGAAATATACTGCTCAATTTGACAAAGTAGCACTCGAAGAAGTAAGAGTGGGTGCTCAAGCTATAAATAATGCCGAAAAGTTAGTTCCCGAAGCACTTAAAGCAGCAATACAACAAGCCAAAGTAAATATTGAGTCTTTTCACAAGGCGCAGGACTATAAAATGCAGCAGCTTGAGACCCAAAAAGGGGTGGTTTGCTGGCAAGAGAAAAAACCAATAGAGAAAGTGGGTCTCTATATTCCAGGGGGCTCAGCGCCTTTATTTTCTACAATTTTAATGCTTGCGATTCCGGCTCAAATTGCGGGTTGTAAAGAAATTATTCTTTGTACGCCTCCCACTCAAGAAGGAACAGTTCCACCTGTAGTGCTCTATACAGCCCAATTGTGTGGGGTGGAAAAAATTTATACAATAGGAGGAATACAAGCCATTGCTGCTATGGCCTTAGGTACCGCTACAATTCCTAAAGTATATAAAATATTTGGCCCTGGTAATCAATATGTTACAGTTGCCAAACAGTGGGCCACACGCTATCAAGTTTCTATTGATATGCCTGCAGGTCCTAGTGAACTTTTAGTGGCTGCTGATGCCACTGCAAATCCTGCATTTATTGCGGCAGATTTATTGTCTCAGGCTGAACACGGTCCAGACAGCCAAGTACTTTTTGTAACCACGCACAGGTCTTTTTTGAGTGAAGTGACCGCTGCGCTTGAAGAGCAGCTTAATGCTTTGCCGAGAAAAGAGATAGCAGCACAGGCGTTGAAAAATTCTAAAGCTTTTTATTTTGAGACGAATCAGCAAGCCATTGACTTTATTAATGCTTATGGTCCTGAACACTATATTGTTTGTGTTGAAAACGAAGCGCTTTATTTGGAGCAAGTGCGCAATGCAGGTTCTGTTTTTGTGGGGAATTTTACTCCAGAGAGTGCTGGAGATTATGCCTCGGGCACAAACCATACCTTACCTACTAATGGATATGCCAAGCACTATAGTGGGGTAAATTTAGATAGTTTCAGAAAGGCCATTACGTTTCAAAAAATCTCAAAAGAAGGAATTCAGTTGCTGGGCAATACGATTGAACTCATGGCGGAAGCAGAAGGTCTGCAGGCACATAAAAATGCAGTGCGTATTCGATTAAATACATTAGAGAATGAAATTTGATGCCACTTCTTATTTGAGAAAGCGCCTGCTGGAACTAAAACCTTATCAATCTGCGCGCCAAGAATTTGTCAGCAATGGCGAATCCATGATTTTTTTAGATGCCAATGAGAGTCCGTATGAAACAGACCTCAATAGGTATCCCGATCCATTACAACTTGAATTAAAAGCCTTAATCGCAAAATGGAAAGGGGTGCGTATCGAACAGTTGTATTTATCAAATGGAAGCGATGAATTTATTAGCCAAGTGATCATGGGCTGCTGTGAGCCTGATAAAGAGGCTATAATGATCGCCCCTCCTACATTTGGGATGTATAAAGTAGCAGCTGCGCTTCTTGGGGTCCAGGTGTGTGAAGTGCCGCTTACCCAAACCTTTGAATTGGATGTTGATGCACTGCTAGACAGGGCAGATGAGACGGTAAAAATACTTTTTATTGCAAATCCAAATAATCCTACAGCGAATGCTTTTAAGCCCGAAGCCCTCGCGCGTATCCTCGATCACTTTCCAGGCTTAATTGTAATCGATGAGGCCTATTCAGAGTTTCATGATGCCCCTTCCTATATCAGTCAGTTAGATAAATACCCCAATCTTTTAGTTTGTCAAACCTTTTCTAAAGCCCAGGGTTTAGCTGGCGCTAGATTGGGAATCGCCTATGGACATCCCGATTTAATTTCCTTTTTTAATCGCATTAAAGCCCCCTATAATATTAATACTTTAACTTTAAGTACAGCAATTCAAAAAATTGATAAACAAGAAGTTGTAAAAAATCAAGTCAAATTAATTATTGAAGAGAGAAAGCGTTTAGAAGACGCTTTTTCAACCATCGAATGCATCCAAAAATGTTATCCTTCTGATGCTAATTTTTTACTGATTCAAGTGGATGATGTGGCATTGCGCTATAAGCAACTCATAGATAAGGGGATTGTTGTGCGCAACACCTCTAAATACTTACATTGCGAAAATACGCTTCGGATTACTGTAGGTCTTCCAGAGGAAAATCAAGCCTTGATTAAGGCTTTTCAAAGTCTAAATCCAATAAAATGAAAAAAGTATTATTTATAGACCGTGACGGAACATTAGCGCTAGAGCCTAAGGACTTTCAGCTTGACGCCTTTGAAAAACTTATTTTTTATCCAGGTGTATTTACTTATCTGGGTAAAATTGCCAAAGAATTTGATTATGAACTCGTAATGGTGACCAATCAAGATGGTTTGGGTACTTCCTCTTTCCCTGAGGAGACTTTTTGGCCCTTACAGCAGCTTCTAATTCAGTCTTTTGAAAATGAGGGTGTCGTATTTAGTGAGGTTTTGATCGATAAAAGTTTGCCTTCAGAACAAGCCCCTACGCGCAAGCCGCGTACAGGTATGTTAACCAAATATTTAAACAACCCAGAATACGACTTGAAAAACTCCTATGTCATTGGAGACCGAATGACAGATATGGAACTGGCAAAAAATATAGGGTGTCAAGGGATCTTTCTAGCCAATAATCCCAATTTAGGTCTTGAAGAAGCTGATCCAGAGGACACATTTCCTGTAGTACTTTCTACTACTAAATGGAAAGAAGTTTATGCCTTTTTAAAATTAGCGCAACGTCAAGTGGTCTATACACGTAAAACAAACGAAACAGCCATCGATCTTCAACTCAATCTGGACGGTAGTGGGAAAAGTAAAATTCAAACTGGGATCGCTTTTTTTGATCATATGCTAGACCAATTGGCGCGCCATGGTGGAATGGATATAGAACTCAATGTCAAAGGTGATTTGGAAGTAGATGAGCACCATACGATTGAGGATACAGCCATCGCTTTAGGAGAAGCTTTTGCCCAAGCGCTGGGCTCTAAACTCGGCATAGAGCGCTATGGTTTTTGTTTGCCTATGGATGACTGCTTGGCGCAGGTTGCACTGGATTTTGGAGGGCGTAATTGGTTAGTCTGGGAGGCAGAATTTAAACGGGAGATGATTGGTCAAATGCCTACTGAAATGTTTATGCATTTTTTTAAGTCTTTCTCTGACGGTGCCAAGGCGAACTTAAATATACAAGCCAGTGGTACCAATGAACACCATAAAATTGAAGCCATCTTCAAAGCCTTTGCTAAAGCCATAAAAATGGCGATTAAACGGGACCCTGATAATATGATTTTACCCTCTACTAAAGGCAGTTTATAAATGGTTGCTATCATAGATTACGGGGCAGGAAATACAAAGAGTCTACAGTTTGCTTTAGAGCGACTGGGTGCCTCTCATATTCTTACTTCAGATGCCGAAATAATTAAACAAGCGGAGAGAGTTATTTTTCCGGGTCAAGGGGCAGCGGGGAGTGCAATGACCAAACTAATTGATACGGGTCTTGATCAGTTGATTCCTACTTTGAAACAACCCCTTTTAGGTATTTGTCTAGGGATGCAATTACTCTGTGAGTATTCTGAGGAAGGGGGAGTAGAAGGACTTGGTATCATCAAAGGAAGTGTCAAACGGTTTGGTGGTACTGTTAAAGTGCCTCAAATGGGTTGGAACAGCATTTACGATCCCAAAAGCCCCTTATTTGAGGGTATAAATGAAGGTGATTTTATGTATTTGGTACATTCTTATTATGTACCACTATGCAAGGAAACTGTGGCCATCAGTCACTATAACGGGCCTTATAGTGTAGCCCTACAGAAAGCTAATTTTTATGGAGTTCAGTTTCATCCAGAAAAAAGCAGTCTCAAAGGGCAATTACTACTTCAAAATTTTTTAAAACTTCCCGCATGAGAATATGCCCAGCCATAGACCTTATAGAAGGAAAGTGTGTCCGCCTTTCTAAAGGAGATTATGCCACAAAAAAGATTTATAATGAATCTCCTTTAGAAGTAGCAAAGGCTTTTGAAGCGCATGGAATTGAGTATTTACATCTGGTAGACTTAGACGGCGCAAAGTCAAAACACATCGTTAATTACAAAGTTTTGGAAACATTGGCGAGCCAAACATCATTAAAAATTGATTTTGGGGGAGGGCTAAAATCAGATCAAGACATTAAAATTGCTTTCGAAAGTGGTGCTGCACAGATTACAGGTGGAAGTATAGCCGTTAAGGCACCTGAAATTTTTAACAACTGGCTCAAGCGCTATGGTACAGAGAAAATTATTTTAGGAGCAGATGTCAAAGGTTTAAAGATAGCAACAGACGGCTGGTTAGAGACTTCAGATCAGTCACTTTTTGAGTTTATTGAATACTATAAAAGTCAAGGAATCGAATATGTAATATGCACTGATATCAGTAAAGACGGGATGTTAGAAGGCCCTGCTTTTGCACTTTATCAAAAGCTACTTGCAAAAGTTCAGATCAAGCTGATCGCTTCGGGTGGGATTTCTAAATTTGAAGAACTCCCTGAGCTCGCAGCTTTGGGCTGTGAAGGAGCGATTATCGGCAAAGCGATTTATGAAAACCGTATTTCATTAAAACAATTGGAAAATTATATTATTGGAAATGGAAACTGAGTTGATTACAGAATTTAAAAAACACAGTATTTACCGCTTGGAAGAAGGGCTGCGCATGCTCAAAAAAGCCTTGTCTTTTGTAGATCAGGAGCAGTTTTGGAAAATTCCTTATAAAAAGGGGATGTCTCTAGGGAATCAGTTGCTTCACGCCCAAGGAAATATGAGACAATACATCCTTTCCTCATTAGGCAAAGAACCTGATCTGAGGCATAGAGATAGAGAGTTTGTATACTCCCCCGAAATAGACAAGTCGCAACTACTTAGCGAACTGGAAGCCACTGTAAAAGCTTCAATACAATGTATAGAAAATACGACTGAGGCAGAATTTCTTAAAATCCGCAAAGTCCAAGCCTTCACTTTCAGCGGTCTGGGTGCTGTGCTCCACGCGGTAGAGCATTTTTCTTATCATGTTGGACAAACGGCCTTTTGGGTAAAGTCGATGACAGCGCAACAGCTAGGTTTTTATGAGGGGGTGGATTTAAATGAAAAAAACGAAAGCAATGCTGACTAAACGAATCATACCCTGTTTGGACATCAAAGACGGACGCACTGTAAAAGGGGTTAATTTTGTCAATTTACGCGATGCAGGAGACCCCGTAGCACTGGCGGCGCAATACGCCCAAGAGCAGGCAGATGAATTGGTTTTTTTAGATATCTCAGCTACTGAACAAAAGCGCAAAACACTGGCGAATCTTGTATTGAGAGTTGCAGCAGCCATTGATATTCCCTTTACTGTAGGGGGCGGAATCAGTACTATTGAAGACGTGGCTATTTTATTAAAAAATGGAGCCGATAAAGTCTCTGTCAATTCTGCCGCAGTAAAAAACCCTAAATTGATTGATGCGCTGGCGGAGCAGTTCGGATCTCAGTGTATCGTAGTCGCCATTGATGCCAAGCAAATTGAAGGGCAATGGAAAGTACATTTAGTAGGTGGAAAAGAACCTACAGATAGAGACCTTTTTGAATGGGCCAAAGAGGTAGAACAACGAGGTGCTGGAGAACTACTCTTTACCTCTATGGACCATGACGGCACCAAACAAGGCTTTGCCAATGAGGCGCTAGCAAGACTTTCAGTAGAAACAAACTTACCTGTTATAGCCTCTGGTGGTGCTGGAAATATTTCGCATTTTAGTGAGGCTTTTACGATAGGCAAGGCTGATGCAGCCCTAGCAGCCAGTGTCTTTCACTTTGGTGAAATTGCGATACCTGAACTAAAGAATAAATTAAAACAACAGCAAATTGCTGTACGAATAGACAAATGATGAAACCTGATTTTTCTAAAAACCCAGACCAGTTAATCCCTGCAATTATTCAAGATGCCATTACCCAAAAGGTCTTGATGCTAGGCTATATGAATGCCGAATCATTTGAGGCTACACAAAAACTTCAAAAAGTCACTTTTTTTAGTCGTTCGAAACAGCGACTTTGGACAAAAGGGGAGGAGAGTGGTCATTATTTAAATTTACAATCTATTCAATTAGATTGTGACCAAGATTGCCTCCTCATACAAGCCCTACCCCAAGGACCAACTTGTCACAAAGGAACAGACAGCTGCTGGGGCGATGAGAATAATCATCCTTTGGCTACACTTTTAGAATTAGAGGCCGTTATTGATTTACGTAAAAAAGAAAATACGGCCGACAGCTATGTAGCTTCTCTTTTTCAAGCAGGGATCAATAAAATTGCTCAAAAAGTAGGGGAGGAAGCTGTAGAAACTGTAATCGAAGCCAAAGACAATAATGCGGACTTATTTTTAAATGAAAGCGCAGACCTTTTATTTCACTACCTTGTTTTACTTCAAGCCAAAGGCTATAAGTTGGAAGATGTGGCCCGTATTTTAGCAGCACGAAAAAAATAAGGAATACAGAAAAAGTAGAAAAAAATGTACCTTTAAAGGCATTAAATAGCAAGACTTAATGAATCCAATCAACCCTGACCTTTTTACTTTTTATAAGCAGTTGAGTGAAAATAACAACCGCGAATGGTTTGATACACAAAAACCGCGTTTTAAGGCATTGGAAACAGAAATCAAAGCCTTTGCTGATGCCTTAAAAACAGAATTGAATCGCACAGACGAGATTGATCAAGTCAAAGTATTTCGTATTTACCGAGATGTCCGTTTTTCTAAAAATAAAGCACCTTATAAAACCCATACAGGCATCGCCTTTCACAGAAAAAAACCACAACTCAGAGGCGGCTATTATATTCATATTGCTCCAGGCGATGCATTTATTGCGACGGGCTTTTGGGATCCAAATAAAGAGGATCTCTTGCGCATCCGCAAAGAAATAGAAGCCGATGCCGATGAGTTTCGCTCTGTAATCGCGCAACCTGATCTTAAAGCCCATTGGGGTGCGCTTGAGGGGGAGGAAGTTAAAACAGCCCCCAAAGGCTTTTCTAAAGAACATCCCGCGATTGACTTAATTCGAAAAAAGCAGTACCTGTTTATTAAGAAATTTTCCGATCAAGAGGTGTTCGCAACTGATTTTGAGAAGCAAGTTCGCGCTCATTTTAAGGCCGTAAGACCATTTCTCGATTATATGACCAGCGTATTAACCACTGATTTAAATGGAGTTTCACTCCTCTAAACTTATCCGACATGAAACCGATTATAACCCAATTTACCCTCATTTTTTTAAGCAGTACCTTACTGCTAAGCTGTGCCGCTTTAAAAACAAATGCTACTGCAGAAAACGCTTCCATACAAGCTGAGATCGACCTGATTTCGATTGCAGATGATAAAGTTAAAATTACAATTATGCCTCCTGCTATAAAAGCGGCTTCTACTGTATTTTATATTCCTCAAATTGTTCCCGGCACTTACGAATACTCAAACTTTGGGCGTTTTATTGAAAACTTCGAGGCGCTAGATAAAAAAGGAAATCCTTTAGAGGTAAATGCCTTAGATCAAAATAGCTGGGAGATATTAAACCCAAAGAAATTAGCCCAAATCCGTTATTTGGCCAATGACACTTTTGATGGTCCTGATGGGCAAGAAATCTACCCCATGGGAGGTACTGACTTTCAAGAGGATGAAGTCTATTTACTCAATTTACATTCCATGATTGGTTATTTTGAAGGAATGAAAGCGCGTTCCTATAAATTGAGCGTTCGCTCACCCAAAGAGTTAAAGCCTTTTACTTCTTTGCCTTTAATTTCAAGCTCTGATAGTTTAGATATTTTTAATGCAGAACGCTATTTTCATATTATCGACAATCCCATACTGTATAGTAAACCCAATGCAGTTTCTTTTGATTTGGATGATATCAAAGTTGGGTTAGCGGTTTATTCCCCCTCAGACACACATCAAGCGACTGCCTACCAGCCCGCAATCGAGGAGATGATGAAAGCGCAAAAGGCCTTTTTAGGAGACGCCAATGATACACCCAGCTATGATGTCTTATTACATCTTATGGATATGGAGGCCCTCCAGTATTTTGGAGGGATGATGGGGGCTTTAGAACACCACACTTCTACAACTGTTGTTTTTGTAGATGCCATGAGTAGTGGTGAATTGACTCAAAGCTTAGTAGATGTCGTCTCACATGAGTTTTTCCATACGCTGACCCCCTTAAATGTCCATTCTGAAGAGATCCATAATTTTGAATACAATAGACCTCTGATGTCACAACACCTTTGGATGTATGAGGGAACTACTGAGTATTTTGCCAATTTGTTTCAAATCAATCAAGGCTTAATAGATGCGCCTGATTTTTATAATCGTATGATGGAAAAAATCAATCTGGCACAGCGTTATGATGACAGTATGTCGTTTACTGAAATGAGTGCAGGTATAGTAGAAGAGCCTTATCAAGCCAACTATGGCAATGTCTACCAAAAAGGCGCTTTGATTAATATGTGTCTCGATATTTTGATCCGTGAGCAGAGTGGGGGCGATAAGGGCATTTTGTGGGTCATGCAGAATTTAGCCCGACGCTATGGTAAAGACAAACCTTTTAAAGACGAAGAACTTATAGCAGAAATTGTGGCTTTGACCTATCCAGTGGTAGGCGCTTTTTTTGAAACGCATGTACAGGGTACTACGCCCATTGATTACAATGTCTATTTTGAAAAAGTAGGCCTGATTAGTGGTCAAGTGGAAGTTCCACTGCGTTCTATCCTTTTTGCTGGAAACAATCAGTTGTTTTTTGCCTCTGAACCCAATGAAGCGGGAGTACTTCAGTTTGCAGTCAAAGCACTGAATCCTTCTTTAGAAGCCATGGGTATTCAAGTGGGAGATCTTGTATTGGGGATCGAAGGGGAGCTGTTTCCTGAGATTAATCAAGAGAACGGAGCAAAAATAAACGAAATGCTAACCCAAACATTGGGTTGGGAAGCCGATCAAGAAGTATCCTTTACGCTCTCCCGTAATGGGGAGACCCTTGTGGTGAGAGGAAAAGTAGGAAACCCTACCACTATAGGGGAAGGATTACTTGAAGCACCAGACGCTTCAGATGCTGCTGTAGCACTTCGAAATGCCTGGCTCTTTGAGTAATTTAAACTAACCTTTGTAAGGGCCCTTCAAAAAGCTGTACTTGGTCTTTTAAACGTTCTATGACGAGATTCATCATCCGTTTATTTAGCGAGGAAGAGTCGTTTTGATAGACGGTGTATTCCGCCACAGTAAAATGACCTATCAGCATTCCTTTTACAGAATTGCGAAATTTTTGGTCTTTTATAAGACTGGACTCGATATAGGCCAATTTCTTTTCAAGACTCAATTCATAAAATACCCCTTTGCGCTTTTGGATATAGTTGCGAAAAACAGCAATAAGCAGGGGATTTTGCAATTTTAGTATGGGCCGCAGGGTCTCATTTTGAAAGCGCTCTTCTAGGCCCATCGTTTCAAAAGAGCGGGTCTTTTTGATCTCAGGGCGAATCCGTAACAAATCATTTGGACGGTCGTTCATCAGTATGGTTTTATTCTAAGATATTCTCTTTTTCTTAATAAAATACGGCTTCTGAGTTCATTTATCGACAGGGTTTTTAACAGAGATCTAATTCTTTTGATAGTCTCTCAAAATTCACCTTTTGTGCCTAAAATCAGCGATTTTTTCATATATAAATTTCTATATTTGAGAAGAACTAAATTGAAAAAATGGAATTTTTAGATGCTGAACCTTTTCGGATTAAGGCTGTAGAGCCGATAAAAAAATCGACGCGCAAAGAGCGTGAGCAATGGATTAAAGAGGCGGATTTTAATGTATTTCGATTAAGAGCAGATCAGGTGTATATCGATATGCTTACCGATAGTGGTACTTCAGCGATGAGCAGTACACAATGGGCGGGTATTATGACTGGTGATGAATCTTATGCGGGGAGTAAAAGTTTTTTCCGCTTAGAAAAAGCCATCCAGGAACTTATGGGATTTCCCTTTATACAGCCCACCCATCAGGGGCGTGCCGCTGATTTTATTATGTCTCAACTGTATGCCAAAAATGGCGGGTATATTCTTGGAAATATGCATTTTGATAGCTTTAAAGGGCATGCAGAAATCGCTGGATCTACGCCTGTTGACTTAATTATAGAAGAGGGGAGAACTGCCAATTCAAACCCCCACCCTTTTAAAGGGAATATGGATATCGAAAAACTCAAGGATTTTATTGCCACACATGATACCCGTGAAATCCCCCTAATCATTATTACTGTTACCTGTAATGGTAATGGCGGGCAACCCGTTTCTATGGAAAATATCAGAACAGTAGCTTCCATTGCAAAAGCCCATAATATCCCACTAATGATTGATGCTGCGCGCTTTGCTGAAAATTGTTACTTCATCAAACAACGTGAACCCGGTTATGCGGATAAATCAATTAAAGAAATTGTTTTGGAAATGTTTTCTTATGCGGAAGGCTGTGTAATGAGTTCTAAAAAAGACGGTTTGGTTAATATAGGAGGCTTTATATGTACGCGTGATGAATCCTTATTTGCTCAAATTAACCAATTGGCTATTATTAATGAAGGTTTTGTTACCTATGGAGGAATGAGTGGACGTGATTTAGAAGCCCTCGCAATAGGTCTTGAAGAGGGGGTAAATGAGGAATATTTGGCCTACCGAATTGCGCAAGTTGCCTATCTTGGAAATGAATTATCAAAAAGAGGAATTCCGATTATACAACCAGTAGGAGGACACGGTGTTTATGTAGATGCTCAAAAATTTTATCCTCATATCCCTCAGTCTGAATTTCCAGGGCAAGCTTTAGTCGTAGAGCTATTTAAGACAGGAGGTGTTCGTGGGGTAGAGCTGGGCTCCTGTGCTTTTTCTAAAAAGGACCCGAAGACAGGCGAAATAATTTTTCCAGAACTAGAATTGGTGCGCCTTACTGTTTCAAGAAGGGTCTATACCAATCGCCATATGGATGTAGTTGTCAACTCGCTGGCAGATGTGTATCAGCGACGTAATGAAATGAAAGGACTGCGAATAACCTATCAGGGACCTATTATTAGTTTACGTCATTTTACTGCAAAATTTGAACCCATTATCGATTAATCCTCAACGCTATGAGCAGCAGTTTGTTAAATAATCCTTTTACTTTTTTTGTTCCTACCCAAATTCGCTTTGGTGCGGGTAAGTTAAATGAGTTAAAAACAATTGCTCCCGCTCTTGGAAATCGCGTACTCTTAGTAACAAGACCCCGAAAAGGATCGCTAAAAGCCACCTATGAGGTAGTCGAAAAACTGCTAGAGAAAGTCGGATTAAGCTATACTTATTTTGATGAAGTGATTCCAAATCCTACCCTAGAAGGAGTAGAAAAAGGAATCGAACTAGCAGTCGAAAATCAAGTAGATTTTGTGATAGGAATAGGAGGCGGATCTGTATTGGATACCGCAAAACTTATTGCTTTTTTAACTACTCCCTCTGGAGCGATTGATTGGGAAGCGGCCCTGTCAAAATATTCCAATCCCTTTGCTGTAGGTCCTTCACCTGATTCGGCCCTCCCTTTTATTGCGGTCTCTACAACTTCAGGAACTGGATCACACTGTACGCAAGCCGCTGTTGTGAGTGACACAGTTAAGCAAGAAAAAATAACTTTATTCCACTCGGGTCTTTTTCCATCTATTGCAATTGTAGATCCTGAGCTGATGTGTTCTGTACCACCAACAGTAACTGCCGCCACTGGCTTCGATGCCTTTACACATGCTTTTGAAAGTTTTTTAGGAGGACGAACGTCCCCACTCACAGAGGCGATGTCTTTAGAAGCAATTCGATTAATTTTTGAAAATTTACCTGCTGTACTGAAAGATCCTCACAATACCAGCTTACGAACACGCCTCGCTTGGGCAGATACTCTTGCAGGCATGTGTTTGGCCAATGGTGGGGCAGATTTGCCACACCCCTTAGGAGAAATAATAGGAGGGATATGTCCCAGAATAGCACACGGAGAAACCCTTGCGATGGTCTATCCTGACTTTTTGAAATACAAAGAACCGCTTAGTAGGGATTCTTTTAAAAAAATAACAAATTATTTAGGTTTACCCGACCAAGAAGGCGTCTTTTCGCAAAAAGTTTTAGCGTTATTGGCTGTGACGGAACTCGATCAGTCCTGTAAAAGAGCGGCCCTCTCTGAAGAAGAAAAAAATCAAATACTTTCACATCCTTTATTGGACCAATTAAACCCAACAAATAAATCTCGTATTCATCAGATGATGAAAGCAAGCTTAGAATGAATCGATTATGAAAAAAATTAAAATTGCAGCGGGTCTGGCCCATGTAGACTATGGGCATTTAGCAGAAATAGTAAAAGAAGCGAGTGCTGCTGGTGCAGATTATATACATTCAGATGCTGCAGATATGCACGACCTTAAAAATATGCAATTAATGGGAGGACATCAGATTATAGAGGGAATTAGACCCCATACTGACAAACCGATAGAATGTCATATCTATACTGAAACTTGTGATTTGCTATTTATAGACAAATTAGCTGCTGTGGGGACCAATATGCTCATACTTCCTGCTGAACATTTTATAGGAGCCCCTTTGGCATATATTATTAATTGGTGTCGCGAACGCCAACTCAAAGTAGGCTTAACAATAGGCTTATATACACCCTTGTCATTTGTAGAGGAATCTATTTATGATATTGATCGTTTGCATATCGTAGTTCATGGAGTCGATGAAACAGATGGTAAAGACAATTGGGGATGGAGGCGTTCATGTCTTGATCTGCTTAAGCGGGCACGTAAATTAGTAGACGAAAAAAATCCAAAGTGTGAAATCGCAATTGACGGAGGGATTCGTGCGGACAATTTAGAGCCGCTCATCGCCTGTGATCCAGATGTAGTTGTATTGTCATCGGCTATTTTTAAAGATCCAGAGGGGATCACTGCTGGGGTGCAACGTTGTCAAAAGGCCATAGCAGCAGCTCAAATGTAATAATTCCAATCATGTCCGTTAAACAGCCTGTTTCTATTCAGCTCAATCTTAAAAGCGATTCTAAATTAGCCCTATTAGAGACGCTTTGCCAATCTTTTTGGGAAGCAGGAAAACTTTTTAATAGGAAGCAATTTTTAGAGGAGGTATTAAAACGGGAAGCTTTGCTTTCTACTTATTGTGGTGAAGGAGTTGCAATTCCACATGCGGCCTCAACAGCAGTAAAAGAGCCCGCTTTTATTTTTGCCCGTTGTGCAGAAATAAACTGGGACGAGGAGGAGTCGCCAGTGCAATTTATTATTCTCTTAGCTATTCCTGAAGTGGCAGAGGGGGAGGAAAGCCCTCATATCGATATGATGTCAGAGATTGCTACACTGGCATTAGATGAGGAAATCAGAGCTGTATGGGCTTCAGCCAGAGATGAGAAAACAATTTTAAAGACATTTATTTAATTTTTAGTGTAATGAATTTTTGGAAAGAAACAGTATCAATTTTTAGAGAAACAGGGGTTCACTTTAGAACAGGTGTTTCTTATATGCTTCCCGTTTTATTAATAGGAGGAATGTTAGGTAGCCTAGCTGTCCTTGGAGGTACTGATCTGGCTGAAGATTCAATATGGGGTGTATTTAAATCTGTAGGAACGATAGGGTTGACATACTTTGTTCCCATAATGGCAGCTTATACCGCCTACAGTATTTGTGATACTCCAGGTATTGCACCTGGCTTTATTGTGGGTATCTTGGCTCAACAGATAGATACAGGTTATTTAGGAGCCTTATTGGCAGGGATATTAGTCGGTTATGTAACCTATATGTTACTAAAAATAGAACTACCTGAAATGCTTCAAAGTACTTGGGGCTTTTTAGCCCCTGTCCTTGGGACGCTTATTATTGTGGTTTTTATGGTCTATGTTTTAGGGCCACCCATCGCCTGGTTAATGGGTGTACTTTCAGATTTCCTTTCTAATTTAGGAGAACAAGGTTCTGCGCTTATGGGGGCTGTAATGGGTTTTTTAGGAGGGATTGACTATGGAGGTCCTTTTAGTAAAACACAAAGTACTTTTGCCACCGCAGTAATGGACTTAGATCTTTATGTTCCTCTAGGCATTTGTGGGTCAATTGTAACAGTACCTCCTCTTGGATTGTGTTTGGCTACATATTTAAAGCCTAAGCTTTATACCAAATCAGAACGAGAATATGCAAAGAGTTCATGGGTCTACGCCATCGTTGGCGGATTTACAGAAATTGTTATTCCACTCGCTGTAGGTGACCTTCTGAGAGTGACTATCGCCACTGCGCTGGGGAGTACCATAGCAGGTTTAATTGCAGGGTTTTTTCTACTTGAGCTAAGTACTCCTGTATTGGGAATCGCTCAGTGGTTTTTCTATAATAAACCGCTTGTTTTTGTGGCTTGCGTAGTAATTGGCTCAGTAATTACAGCCCTTACAGTAAATCTTTTAAAAAGTATGAGCAATCGAGATATTGCAGCACTGGACGCCGCAGATGCGCAAATGAATCAATAAATAAAAGAATAATATGAGAATAGCTTTAGTAACAGCTTGTTTAGCAGGTGTAGCACATAGTAAAATGGCCTCGATGGCGCTAAAAAAAGAAGCTTTAAAGCGAGGCCATGAAATCGCTATTGAAGAGCAGGGCGGACATAAAGTTCCTGTAAAACTTTCCCCAGAAGACATCGCGCGCGCAGATGTAGTCATTATTGCCAAAATGGTCAATATTTCGGGTAAAAATAGATTTGAAAATAAACCTATTCTTGATGTGAGCGTTAATAAAGCGGTGATAAACCCAGCATTAATTATAGACCAGGCAGAGGCCTTATTATCTTCTTCTTCATGATTGAAAAAATAATAGCACTGCAAGATCAAGTGGGTTTTCATGCAAGGACTGCAGCCCTATTTGCTAAAAGAGCGGCTCAGTTTAAGGCTGAGATACAGGTAGGATTTAAAGAGAAAAAAGCCAATGGGAAAAGTACATTAGCCCTTATGACCCTTGGCGTAAAATCAATGGAAGAGATTAAAATCATAATTCAGGGCCCCGATGAACAAGCTGCTATGGAGGCGCTGACTATATTAATTGAATCACAATTTAAAGTATAGCCATTAAAACAATAAAAGGGATATCGGCGGTAAGTGGAATTGCAATAGGCCCTGCTTTTATTGTAAAATCTAGCGGGTCTTTTCAATATACACCCGAAAAAACAGAGGACCGCAAAAAAGAACAAAAGAAATTAAGTCAAGCACTCCAAAAAGGAGTAGAAAAAATAAGACAATTAAAGTCGCAATGGATTGGAAAACTTCCTGAAGAAGAATTGGAAATCTATGAAGCGCATATTGAAATTTTAAATGATCCTGAGTTAATAAGTAAAACAATCCAATCTATAGAGGAGGAGGGCTGGTCTGCCCATACTGCCTTACATAAAGTAGCAACAGAATATTGTGAGGTATTGAAATCCTTAGAAGATTCTTATTTAATGGGACGCATTGAGGATATTCAAATGCTAAGTCAAATGATTATTGGATATTTAGTGGGGTCAGAAAAGAATGAAATCAAATTAAATAAACCTTCAATACTTGTTGCTGAGAAGCTTACTACCAATCAATTCGCCGCTATTAAAAGTGAATTCATATTGGGAATCATCATGGCTAAAGGGGGTACAACAGATCACCTTATGATATTGGCTAAAGCATTGGGAATTCCTTCACTTATCAATGCAGGACCGGTGATTGAAAAGATTGAAACAGGTGATAAGCTTGTTTTGGACACCTTGCAATCAACTGTTTATATTGAGCCAAGCCCTGCTTTTATTGAAACCTCAAAAAAGAGTAAAGAGAATTTAGAGCAAAAACAGCGGGAACAAATAGCTTCCAGCCATGAGCCTGCAATGACTAAATCAGGAGTAAAAGTTGCGATTCATGCCAATATAGGATCAGTACTTGAAGCGCAAGCCGCCAAAACTAATGGCGCGGAAGGAATAGGTCTATTGAGGTCAGAGTTGTGTTTTATAGATTGTACTCATTTTCCTTCGGAAAACAAGCAATATGAAACCTATAAAGAATTACTTGATATACTGCCGAAGTCCTTACATACAATAAGATTACTTGATTTTGGAACCGATAAGCCTCTAGAATTTCTTTCTCTGGATCAGGAAGAAAATCCAGCAATGGGTCTAAGAGCTTTGCGTTTGGGGATTACATACTACAACCAATTACTCAAACCTCAGATTAGGGCAATTTTACGCCTTTCCAAAGAATATGCTATTAGGATACTTTGTCCCATGATTGCGACTCCAGCAGATTTTAATCAAATTTATCAGTTGATTTATTCTGAGTATACACAGCTTAAAAAAGAGGGTGTACAGCTTAACAAATTAGTTCCTATTGGAATTATGGTTGAAATACCCAATGTGGCTATTCACCCTGAATTATTTTTAGATAAAGTTGATTTCTTTTCATTTGGAACCAATGATTTGTCGCAATTCCTCATGGCAGCGGATCGAACAAATGAAAAAGTAGCCAATTATCTAATTGAAGCAAATGAAAGTTTGTTGATGCTTATCAATGAGTTTACTAAAAAAGCGTATAAAAAAAACAAACCCGTAAGTATATGTGGAGAACTAGCATCGGATACCAGCAGTATTAACAAACTTCTTCAGATGAATATAGACGCTCTAAGTATCGCACCCGCATTAATCCCTGAAACTAAGGAATTTATTCGCTCTTTAGAATAATAAAATATTCACTATAATTTATGTTATGTAAAATAGAGTTTTTTAAATGAACAAATAGATATTATTGTAAATTTGATATCTCACAAAAACCTACTCCCTATGAAAATTATCAAACTAAGTTTATTTGCCCTATTAGGACTTGTAGTAATAGCAGGTTTGTTTTTCGCCTATGGTTTATATATCAATCCTAAAAGTCCACTTGGTACTGCCGAGTTTAAAGCTGTCGATAAAGAAATTTCAGTACGCTACTACCGTCCCTACAAAAAAGGACGGTTGATTTTTGGTGAAGCTACTGATGGCGCTTTGGTGCCTTTTGGATCTTACTGGCGTTTGGGTGCAAATCTTACAACTAAACTCACGACAAATCAGGATTTGGATATTGCAGGACGCTTATTGCCCAAAGGGACTTATGGATTGTATGTATACCCCTATGCTGAAAACTGGGTACTTTATATACATACAAAAACGGGTGGATTTAGTGCTTCTGAGCCCGATTCGAGTGGTATACTGATGAAAATTAATCTTCCCGTACAACAACTTGAAACACCAGTCGAACAGTTTACTATGGATTTTGTAGGAAGTGCATTACGAATCCAGTGGGATACAACCAAAGTAGTTATTCCCCTTCAGTAATGCGTAAATTTATTAGTTCGCTTTTTAAGGTGGCCTTTGCCCTCGTCTTTCTCGGAGGGCTCTCCTATTATATTTTAGATAAACTTCAGGAAAAAGAAAACTTGATGGATATAGAAGAATACAGCCCTAAGTCCACACTGGTGGTCAAAGAAACGCCACTCACCCGCTCTAAATATCCTTTTGTAGACGTACACAATCACCAATTTGATATGCCGCTGAAAAACCTCTCAAAACTTGTCGCGGAAATGGACAGTTTGAATATGGCTTTTATGATCAATCTGAGTGGCTTTCGAGGCATGTATTTAAGGCAGTCTTTAGAAAATATCCGAAAAAATGCGCCCAATCGCTTTGGTTTATTTTTAAATATCGATTTTGAAGCCATAGATGAAGCCGATTTTAAAAAAACCCAGTTAGCACTCATAGATTCTGCGGCGGCGGCGGGCGTGATGGGCTAAAAAGTTTATAAATCACTCGGGCTGACCAGCAGAGATTCGAAAGGAAACCGTATTGCAATCAATGACCCCCGTTTGGATCCCCTATGGGAAGCCTGCGGTTAGCATGAGATGCGTGTATTGATACATTCAGGTGAACCCGCCTCTTTTTGGGAACCCAAAGACCGCTTTAACGAACGCTGGCTTGAACTTCGGCAAAAACCCAACCGCTACCGTGACCCTGCCTCCAACCCTTCTTTTGAAGAAGTCTTAGCAGAGCAGCACGCTATTTTTAAAAAACACCCCAACACTACTTTCATCAATGCACATCTGGGATGGATGGGTAACGACCTAGACCGGTTGGGCGCCCACCTTGACAGTTACCCGAATGTCATGACTGAAATCGGGGCTGTTTTAGCGGAATTAGGAAGACAACCGAAGCGGGCGCGACAATTTATGATCGACTATCAAGACCGTATTCTTTTTGGCAAAGACAGTTATAAACCCAGTGAATATTATACTTATTTTAGAGTACTGGAAACAGAAGATGAATATTTTGACTATTACCGCAAACGTCATGCCCATTGGAAACTGTATGGACTTGCACTACCCGACACTGTTTTGCAAAAAATTTATTATAAAAACGCCTTAACTTTATTCCCAACATTAGATTCCACATTATTTAAAAATTAAAACTATGCTACTCGTTACCACCCCTACCGTCCCAAATAAAGCGATTACCGAAACCCTGGGTATTGCAAGAGGCAGCACCGTACGTGCGCGAAATGTAGGACAAGATATATTTGCAGGTTTAAAAAACATCATTGGTGGTGAAATTAGCGAATACACCAAATTACAAGCGCAATCTCGAGAACAAGCCCTTCAGCGTATGCAAGAAGACGCAGAAAAAATGGGCGCCAATGCCATTGTAAATGTCCGTTTAACGACTTCGATGGTGATGCAAGGCTGTTCTGAAATTTTGGCTTACGGCACCGCAGTAATTGTCAAATAATGATAGAATGGTTTCTTTTGATAGGTGCAGTTGGACTGGGTCTCTACTTTCTCTTTCAAAAGATAGAGACAGAAAAAGAGGAAGATTTTGAGGACAGAGACAATTAGTTTTTTATACCTAGAAAAACATTAACCCCTTTGGCTATAGGGTTTCCTGAAGTGCGCCGAAAACTCACAACTTGCCCTGTGTGGTAGAGTGCATCTGAAATCGGTCCGTTAATCAGATTCCATAGGGGAAAAGCAGACTGCTTCCCTTCTCTATCAAAAACAATTTTCATTCTTTCCAGACCCTCCTGGTCGGCTTGACTCAATACCTGAGCGGCTAGCTCTAAATTAGTTAATGTTTCAGCACGAAGGGATTCAAGTGTTACAGGCGCTTTGGTATCAGGTCGTTTAGAGGGTATATTTTGAACCGCTTCCGCTATAGTTTTAGATAAACCGTAAAGGTGTTGTAAGGTTTCCAAACTACTCGATGCTTCCTGAGAGGGGCGGTAGTCTAGATCTTCCTTTCTAAGGCCCTCTGTGGCCCAATAATAACGAAATCCCAAACCTTGGACCATGCGCAAGAGTGTTGTTGAAGGAGTGAGCTGCTTAGGAGCTTCTGGAATTTGAGAAAAAGGAAGTGCTTGTGCCATAGCAAATGAAGATACAAAGAATAAAAGTGTAAGTGAATAGGCTGGTTTCATCTGTTCTAAATTAGTATTTTCGTTCTAATAAGTCGACTTATATGACCAAAAAACTTAATAGTTTCGAAGCACTTGCTAATATTCAGTTTGATAATTTGGCTCCTGACCCTGACCCCCTACCCGATTCAAAACTGGATTTTAGAGTACAGGAACTGGAAGCGCACTTTAGTACAAAAGGCCGTGCAGGAAAGACAGTTACCCTTATCAAAGGTTTCGAAGGTTCAGATGAAGAGCTTAAAGCCTTGTCAAAACAGTTAAAAAAAGCAATAGGTGTAGGCGGCAGTATTAAAAATGGGGAAATTATTATTCAAGGAAACTACCGCGACCAACTGATGGCATTGTTGTTAGAAATGGGTCATCGAGTAAAGCGAATTGGGGGCTAAACCCATTGAATGGGGTCTTGTCCTTGTTTTTCTAAAAAGGCATTACATTGACTAAAGTGTTTATTGCCAAACCAATAACCCCGATTCGCACTCAATGGTGAGGGGTGACCACAGGTGAGTATACAATGTTTATTTTGGTCTATAAGTCGGGCTTTTTGTTTGGCATAGCCACCCCATAAGAGAAAAACCAAACCCGTTTTTTCTTTTGATAAGAGGCGAATGACTTGATCAGTAAAGACTTCCCACCCTTTTTTTTGATGACTTCCTGCCTGCTGAGCACGGACTGTCAAGGTTGCATTTAATAAAAAAACCCCTTGGGCTGCCCACTGTTCTAAATTGCCATTTTGAGGGGGAGAATAACCCAGGTCAGTTTTCAGTTCTTTAAATATATTTTGCAAAGAAGGAGGTGGCGTAATGCCTTTGGGAACAGAAAAACACAGCCCGTGAGCTTGCCCAAAACCGTGGTAAGGGTCTTGGCCAAGAAGTATTACTTTAACTTGATCAAAAGGACAACGGTTAAAGGCGTTAAAAATTAATGGCCCAGGTGGATAACATTGCGTACTCTGGTATTCCTTTTTAATAAAAGTGATAAGGGCCTCAAAATAAGGCTGATCAAATTCAGATTGCAAGACCTTTTCCCAACTGGGATGTATTTGTACCTGCATGATTTTATTACTTTTGCAAGGCTAAGTTAAGAAAAATCGATGCCTAAGATACCTGAGAAAACTTTAGAAGACCTTGAATATAAAGACGTCTTACATCAGTGTGCCGCTTTTGCAATAACACCCTTGGGCAAAGCGGAAATTCTTGCTTTAAAACCACAAACAGACTCTGAGCATGTCCTTACTACATTAGAACGTACTTCTGAGTACCGCGCCTCATTTGATAATGAAAATAGAATTCCCAATCATGGATTTGAGGATACAGCCCCCTATTTTCAACTCCTTAAAATTGAGAACAGCGTACTGGAATTAGAGGCATTTAGAATTTTAGCCCGTGCCACAGAGACCACCAATACACTTTTAGCATTTTTAAAAAAATTTAAAACCTATTACCCTTCACTTTTTTTACTCACAGCAGATTTAGAGGAAGAAAATGAAATTAAGCTAGCTGTAGACCGAGTCATAGATCGCTTTGGAGAAGTTCGAAATGATGCCTCAGAGGCCCTTTTTCAGATAAGAAAGCAGATGCAGCAGTTGAGGGGTAAAATTAGCAGTAGTTTTAATAAAGCGCTCAGTCACTATAGCGGTGCAGATTATTTAGACGACATCAGAGAATCAGTAGTCGACAACCGACGCGTATTAGCGGTAAAGGCAATGCATAGAAGAAAGGTTAAAGGCGCTATTTTGGGTAGTTCTAAAACAGGAAGCATTGTTTTTATTGAGCCTGAAGCTACCCATATTCAAACAAGAGAACTTAATAATTTGACGTTTGAAGAAGGAGAAGAAATCAAAAAAATTTTAAGTCAACTTACAGATTTATTTCGTCCTTATCTCCCCTATTTTAAGCTGCAGCACGCTTTTTTAGTAGAAATGGACGTAATATATTCCAAAGCCCGTTACGCCCAAGAAATCGAAGGTGTTCTGCCTAAGATAGATCAGGAGGAAAGAGTAGTAAGCTTTAAGAAAGCCTACCACCCCCTCCTACTCCAAGCCCACAAACTTGAAAATAAAGTAACCCACCCACAGGACATTACTTTAGATACTGAACACCGTATTATTGTCATTTCAGGCCCCAATGCGGGCGGAAAAAGTATTACCCTCAAAACAGTAGGACTCCTACAATTAATGCTTCAAAGTGGACTTTTAATTCCCGTACACGAACGTTCTAAAGCGACACTCTTTTCACAAGTCCTAACAGATATTGGAGACAATCAATCGATAGAAAATCACTTGAGCACCTATTCCTACCGACTTAAGAATATGAAGCAATTCTTAAAAAAATGCGATGCCTCTACCCTCTTTCTCATCGATGAATTTGGGACGGGTTCCGATCCTGAACTGGGAGGGGCCTTGGCGGAAGTAATACTGGAAGACTTTTATGAGCGTAACGCCTATGGACTCATCACAACCCACTACTCCAATCTTAAAGCGCTCGCCAATGAACTTCCCGCGATGACTAATGCGAATATGCAGTTTAACAATCAAACTTTAGAACCCGTTTTCAGGTTGATTATGGGTGAAGCAGGAAGCTCCTTTACCTTTGAGGTAGCCCAAAAAAACGGATTACCTTTTAATTTGATTAACCGCGCAAAAAAGAAAATTGAACGGGGTAAAGTGCGTTTTGATGCCACTATTGCCAAATTACAAAAAGAACGTGCTACGATGATGAAAATCGAAAAATCATTAAAAGCGCAGGAAATCAAAATCAAAGGGGAATCGGAAAAAATGGAAAATCTCAATGCGAAACTGAAAGCCAAATTAAGCGGTTATCAAGAGCTTTTTGATCATAACCAACGGATGATTGTCTTGGGCAATAAATTGAATGAGGCGGCAGAACGCTTTTTTACTTCGAATAAAAAGCGACCGCTTGTTGCCGAACTTCTTCGCTTGGTCGAAACCGAAAATGCGAAGCGCAAACGAAAAAGTGCAGCAGTAGCAAAAAAAGAAAGGGAAGAAAAGAAAAAATTAGATGCCCAGGTTAAAAAAGAATTAGTTCAAGTACGCAAAGAGAGGAAAAAAGAAAAAAAACAACCCCAGCAGCCTGAAAAGCCGAAGCCTATAATTGCAGTAGGGGATCAAGTACGCCTCTATGATGGACGGGCTGTGGGAACTATAGATGCAATAGAAAAGCAGAAAGCCATTGTCAATTATGGTGCTTTTACTACGCAAGTAAACCTTGACCTTTTGACACTTGTAAAAACGGCAAAAAAATCAAAATGAAGCAACTCATTGTTTACTACGACGGCTATTGCGTGTTTTGTAATTTTTGGGTGCGTAAACTTTGCCAATGGGACCGAAAAGAGGGAATCAGATTTGCAGCTCTTGACAGTCCTTCTGCAGTACAGATGGTGAAAGTTACGGGATTTGACATAAGCACTGTAGATTCTCTGATTTGTTGGAATCAAAAATCAGCTCCTGAGACAGCCTCAGCTGCAGTATTCATGATTTGCCGAAAGCTGGGCGGGATTTTTAGACTGGTAACCCTCTTTGAGGTACTTCCCTATACCATTTTAAATTGGATTTACAAAGTTATTGCTTCCAATCGGTATCAATGGTTTGGAAAACTAGGGACTTGTCCGCTTCCTGAGACAGAATATCGGCATAAGTTTTTATAGAAATAAAGATTTTCCCGTTGCAAAAACTATTTCAGTTTCCCTATAGACTTGCCTACTATCATAGAAACAGCGGCATCACCAGTGACATTGACAATGGTACGACACATGTCTAGGGGGCGGTCAATTGCAAAAATTAAAGCCAATCCCGCTTCAGGTATTCCGGCTTGGGCCAACACAATAACCAGCATTACGATACCCGCGCTAGGCACTGCAGCAGTACCTATAGAGGCCAGAGTAGCGGTAAAAACAATACCGAGCTGAGCGCTCAAACTTAAATCTAATCCAAAAGCTTGTGCTATAAAAACTGCAGCAACCCCTTGATATACTGAAGTGCCGTCCATATTGATCGTCGCTCCAATGGGAAGAACAAAACTAGCTACTTCTTCATCTACCCCTAGATTTTTTTCAACGCATTCGAGTGTTACAGGCAAAGTAGCAGCACTGGAGCTCGTAGAAAAGGCTAAAAGTTGGGCGGGGGCAATGCCCTTCATAAAGAAATCAATTTTTTTATTGGTAAAAACACGAACAATGATCATATAGACTACTATCATTGCGGCTAGACCCAAAAGTAAAGTTACTGCATAAAGCGCGAGGGCTTGAAATAATTCTAAACTCGGCGCTTCAACCACTAGTGCGGCTAATAGAGCAAAAACCCCGTAAGGAGCGGCAAGCATAATCAAATCAATTAGTTTGAGGATAATTGCATTAAAAGAATCAAAGAATTTCTTGACCGGTTTTGTGTTTTTGGGGGGAAGTAAAATCATTCCAATACCAAAAAATAAAGCAAAAAAGATCACCTGTAACATATTGCGGTTATTCGATGCCGCAGAAAAAATATTAGGCGGCACCATTTCTACCAGCGCATTTAAGGGTCCTGCTTCTTTTTGTTTGGCAGCTGCAGCTTGTTTTTCTTGGGTATCGGTAGAGTAAGCCTCAACCAATTCGTTGCGCGTTTGTTCAGTAATGGATTTTCCTGGTTGAATGATATTGACCAAGACAAGTCCAATGGTAACGGCTGTTAGTGTAGTAATCAAATAGGTAATGATAGTACGTCCACCCATTTGAGAAAGTTTAGAGATGTCTTTTAAATCGGAAACTCCCTTTATGAGCGAGGCTAAAATCAAAGGAACAGCAATTAATTTAAGCAGATTGATAAAAATGGTCCCAAAAGGTTTGATATAGTCTTTTATAAATTCCGAACCTTGAGGAATAAAGGAAAGGAAGACACCAAAAACAACTCCAAGAGCCATTCCGATTAAAATTTTCCAGTGTAAGGCGAGTTTTTTCATGTAGAGAAGGATTTGGGGTTAAATTTTATTTGTTCTTTTTAAAAGTTTAAAATCGGCTAAAACAAGGGCAGCCATAGCTTCAACTATGGGTACAGCTCGTGGTACCACGCAAGGATCGTGTCTGCCTTTTCCTTGCATGGCCACAGATTCTCCTTTGGAGTTAATGGTTTCTTGATTTTGCATAATGGTAGCTACGGGCTTAAAAGCGACATTAAAGTAAATATCCATCCCGTTGGAAATTCCGCCTTGGACACCTCCAGATCGATTGGTTTTGGTACTGGCATCCGTATTAAAGAGGTCGTTGTGCTGACTGCCTTTCATTTGTGTGCCGGCAAAGCCACTTCCGTATTCAAATCCTTTTACAGCATTAATTGAAAGCATTGCTTTTCCCAATTCAGCATGGAGTTTGTCAAAAACGGGTTCACCTAAGCCAACTGGAAGGTCTTTAATGACACAAGTTACAATACCCCCTACTGTATCGCCTTCTTTTCGAATCGCTTTAATATAATTTTCCATTTCTGTTGCTACCGCAGCATCAGGACAGCGAACAGGATTATTTTCAATTTGACTTAAATCTACCTTTGAAGGGTCGTGATCGAGTTGAATTGTCCCTACAGCTGAAACATAGGCGTTGATGGTTACGGGAGCTAAAAACTGCTTGGCAATGGCTCCAGCGACTACCCTACTTGCTGTTTCACGCGCCGAACTACGTCCGCCGCCTCGGTAGTCTCTTAGTCCGTATTTTTCATCATATACATAGTCCGCATGTGATGGCCTGTAGCTGTCTTTAATATGGCTGTAATCTTTTGACTTCTGATTTGTATTGTGAATAGCAAATCCAATGGGAGTACCTGTCGTTTGCCCCTCAAAAATTCCAGAAAAAAACTCGACTTCATCGGGTTCTTTACGTTGGGTTACAATTGCTGATTGACCTGGTTTACGCCGGTCTAAATCGTTTTGAATAGCGGTGATATCGAGTGTTAAGCCAGCGGGGCAACCGTCAATGACTCCTCCGATTGCTTTTCCATGAGATTCGCCAAATGTGGTCAGTTTAAAAAGTGTTCCGTGAGTATTCCCTGCCATAGTTGTGGTTTCTGAGCGTAAAGATAAAATTTTGAATTGACTTCAATCCTTATTATGAGATACTAATGCTTGTTTTAAAATAATTAAGGGGTGATGACTCTCAGTGCCTGTCCCGTCCAATATTTGGTGTCTGCAGCTCGTTCCATTTGCTGCAAAAAGGGTATGTGCTTCTGCTTTACGTATTGCGGGGAAAAGCCGCTCCTCACCTATTTTCATACTTACTTCGTAGTGTTCTTTTTCATATCCAAACGAACCAGCCATACCGCAGCAGCCCGTATTGAGCAAGCTAACCTTATAATTTTTAGGAAGATTCAGTATTTTAAAAGTATCACTCGGTTGACCCAAGGCTTTTTGATAGCAATGGGCGTGAATTTTTATTTCTTTTTCTTCCAAATGAAATGAGCCTGCCTGAATATGTCCTAAATCAATTTCATTGGCGAGAAATTGATCGATAAGTAAGCAGTTTGATGCTAGTTTTTTTGCTAGCTCCGGATCAGACGCTAGTTTGGGGTATTCGTCTATAAAAGTATAAATCGCGGAGGGTTCTATACCTAATAGAGGCGTGTCATCACTAATCACCTGAGAATAAAGTGCAATATTTTCATCTGCACATCGCTGCGCTTCCTCTAAAAATCCTTTAGAGATATAGGTGCGGCCACTCTCTGTTGGAGGTAAGAATTTAACTTCATAACCCAGGGCATCAAGTAATTCTACAGCCGCTCTACCAACATGGGTTTCATTATAATTAGAAAACTCATCTAGATATAAATAAACACTTTTAATAGGATTATTTAACTTATTGTTTTTTAATTTTTTATATAATGATTTATTCAAGACTGGGAACCTTCTTTTTGGACTGATTCCCAACAGAGAAGCCATAAGATGGCGGGGTATTTTTTGCCTGAAAATATAGTTTTGAATTCCCCTTACAGGAGCTGTTAAAGCATTTAATTTTCCAATATGCGCAAAAACTTTAGCGCTGAGAGGGCTTCCATTTACTTTTTGGTATTGATATAAAAATTCTGCTTTGTAGGTTGCAATATCTACACTACTCGGACACTCTGTTGCGCAGGCTTTACAACTCAAGCACAAATCAAATACTTTTTTAAGGGCTTCACTGTCAAAAGCATTGGGCTGTTTGTTTTGGTTGAGGACTTCTCTCAAAACATTTGCGCGTCCCCTTGTATTGTGCTGTTCGTCTCTTGTCGCGCGATAGCTGGGACACATTGTTCCGCTGGGTTTAACAGAACGACACTGCCCTGCCCCGTTACACTTTTCAGCTGCTCTCAATAAACCCTGATCTGCGGAAAAATCAAAGCGTGTTTCTTGAATCGGGGTTTCTTTGGTTTCGGTTCTCAATTTTTGATCCATAGGATAGGGATCAACGATTTTACCTGGATTAAAAATTTTCTGCGGGTCAAAAACTGTTTTTATTGATTTAAAGCATTCGTAGTTATTTCTGCCTACTACAAGTGGAATAAATTCTGAGCGTACAATACCATCTCCATGTTCTCCGCTTAAAGACCCCCTGTATTTTTTTACCAGTTTGGCCACAGCCAGGGTAATGGCTCTAAAGTCTTGAAGGCCTTCTTTAGTCTTGAGGTTAAGAATAGGCCTAAGATGTAATTCTCCGGCTCCCGCATGGGCATAATAAACGACTTGCTGGTTAAATGTCTGCATGAGTTTTTGAAAATCATGGATATAATCCGCTAATCGATTTAGAGGCACCGCAGTATCTTCTATACAGGCTACGGCTTTGTGATCACCGACTAAATTTCCTAAAAGACCTAAGCCTGCATGACGTAATTCATTGGCGTATCCAATAGATTCATTCCACAGGGGTACAGCAGCATACCCTAATTTATACTGCTCTATCGTATCTTCTAGAGTCTGAAGTTGGGTTTTGAGCGCTTCCACTGTCTCATCACGAAGTTCTAATAGGAGTATTGCTTTAGGTTCTCCTTGTAAAAAACGTCTGTGTTTTTGATAACCTGGATGATTTTTTGTGCAATCCAAGATGGTTTTATCCATCAATTCGCAGGTATATAAGTTGTGCTGCATTACGGGAAGCACTGCTTGCATGGCTTGATCGATACTCTCAAAGTGAAGTGCCAGAATAACTGCTTCAGGGGGCGGCAGCGGGGCTAATTTTAAAGTGATTGCCGTGGTAAACGCCAAAGTACCTTCACTACCTGTAAGTAGTTTGGCGAGATTAAAGGGACTTCCGTCGCTTTTAAAAGGCTTTTGGTTAAGTAAAACATCAATGCCATAGCCTGTATTTCGACGGTGTATACTGGCTTCAGGAAATTCTTCTCTGATCTCATTTTGAATTTCTTTCTGGCTTAAAGTTTCTTCAAAAAAGCGATAGATTTCCCCTTCTAATGTAGCTTCTTTTGATTTTTTACTTCTTTCCTCCTCTCCAACAGCTTTGAAGACAGTCTGCGTCCCATCAGCTAAAATGACTTCAAGTGCTTCTACACAGTCTCTGGTAACCCCATAGCGTATAGAAGTGGTTCCAGAGGAATTATTTCCCACCATACCCCCGAGCAAGCAGTAACTAGAGGTGGAAGTATTAGGGCCAAAAAAGAGGCCATAAGGTTTTAAAAAGTCATTCAGTGCATCGCGATTTACACCTGGTTGTACTTTAACAGTTTGTTCTTTTGCATCAAAGTTCAAAATACGTGTAAAATATTTAGAAATATCGACGACAATACCCTCTCCCACGCACTGTCCCGCAAGTGAAGTTCCCGCAGCTCGGGGAATGAGGCTTGTACTTTCAGAACGGGCAAAATCGATGAGCAACAAGAGGTCTTTGTCGCTTTTTGGAAAAGCCACTGCTAGGGGCTGTATTTTATAGACAGAGGCATCGGTTGCGAATAAGGTTTGATGTAATTCATCCCATTCCAGCTCACCTTCCATATTCTGTTTTAGTTGCTGAAGTTTTTCCTGCACGCCTTTGTTTTGTTTACTAAGCTAAAATAAGGATAAGTTTTCCATGTTCCTTTTCATTTGTGTAAATTTGTGCAATAGCATATATACCATGAAAAAAATTATTTCTACGCTCTTAATTCCTACCCTCCTCTTGTTGTCCTGTCAAAATCCCACTGGATTGGCTGTAAAAGGTACGACAGACCTCCAAAATGGGAGTGCCCTATTACATATCATTGCAGATGCGAATAACCAACCCCAAGTTCTCGATACCCTTACTGTGAATCAAGGTGCTTTTGGTCTTGAAATTGAAATTGAAGAACCGAGTATACATTTTTTACAAGTCCGAGGAGCAAACGGAAATTTCCCATTTATTGCTGAAAAAGGCAGCTTAAAAATTGAATTATACAAAGACAGTTTGGGAGCATCCAAAGCAACAGGCACTGTTTCTAATGATGATTTTATGAAGTATAAAAAAGAAACACAGGTCTATATTACTTCATTAAATTCAATTGGTAATGACCTGCAACAAGCGACCATACTCAATGATACTCTTTTGGTTCAGGATTTGAGAGAGCAATATGAAGATGTGAGGGTGCAAATTCAAGATTATGAATTGAATTTTATCAAATCAGCCCCTAATTCTTTTATATCTATTCTCATTTTAGAGCGTTTTTTAGCGAGCAATATACTCTCACAAATAGAAGCCAAAGAGCTTTTTGACGGATTTACAGACCGGATAAAAAATACCGCCTCTGGACGCGCTGTAGGCGCCCGTTTAAGTGAGCCTCAAAAAGCAGAAGTAGGTCAAGTAGCGCCTTTTTTTGAGGGTCCTAATCCCGAAGGAGGTATTTTTGATTTAGCATCTAATTTGGGCAAAGTAACGATTATTGATTTTTGGGCGAGTTGGTGCAGACCTTGTCGCGTTGAAAACCCCAATTTAGTTCGCCTCTATAAGAAACACAAAGACCGTGGTCTACAAATCATAGGTGTTTCTTTAGATAAAACGAAACCCAAATGGGTACAAGCGATTGCCGATGACGGTTTAATTTGGTCGCATGTCTCTCATCTCAAATTTTGGAATGACCCTATTGCTAAAATGTATCAAGTTTCTGCGATACCAGCCACTTTTATCTTGGATGATAAAGGGGTTATACTTACACGTGATTTGAGGGGTCCACAGCTTGAGCAAAAAATTGATGAACTTTTGGGCAAGCTCTAAACTACCTTTGATTTCGATAGAGTAATATACCTGCAGTAACTACTGCGAGGCTCAAAATTCCGAGCATCATAATGCTATTATAAATTACCTCAGGGAGATAGAATAATGTTATCAATATCCCCCCTACAGCTCCTCCAAAATGGGCAGAATGACCAATGGTATCGCTTTGAGATTTCATTCCATAGAGGGTATACAGGATATAACCGATACCAAATAGATAGCCTGGTATGGGAATAGGTATAAAAAAGAGCATTAATTCTATATTGGGATATAAGAGCAATGCACTAAATAAAACCCCTGTTACCGCACCGCTTGCCCCTACGGCTGAGTAATTTGTGTCTTTAAAATGAAAATAATAACCAAAGAAATTACCTGCTAGTAAACTCGCTAAATAAAGAATAAGAAAGGAGGTAGTCCCCAATACCCCTACTACAATATTGACAAAAAAATAAAAGGTAACCATATTGAAAATAAGGTGGGTGGTATTGACATGAAGAAATCCAGAAGAAAGGAGTCTGAAATACTGTCCTGCTTTTATACTTCCAATGTGGAACCTATATTTTTCAAAAAAAGCATCGTTATTAAAGCCGATCAAGCTGATTATCACATTTAAGCCTAAAATAAGGACACCTATAAAGGGTAAATTTTCAAACATTTAAACTAGGGTTAAGGGGTATAAGGGTTAAAGTTCAAAAACAATACCTTGAGCAAGTGGTAAATCTTTGGAAAAATTAATAGTATTGGTTTGTCTTCGCATATAAGCCTTCCATGCATCAGAGCCACTTTCTCTACCTCCTCCCGTTTCTTTTTCTCCCCCAAAAGCACCTCCTATTTCTGCGCCTGAAGTACCGATATTGACATTGGCAATACCGCAATCACTTCCCCAGTGTGAAAGAAAAGTTTCTGTTTCTTGCAGATTCAGCGACATAATTGATGAAGACAGTCCCTGTTTGACTTCATTTTGAATTTCTATCGCTGCTTCTAGATCTCCACTATATTCCATGAGATAAAGTATGGGTGCAAAAGTTTCTTCTTGAACGATGGGTGCATCATGTTTGATAATTGCAACCGCAGGTTTTACATAGCATTCGCTTTGATAAGGCGTTCCTTTTAATACCCCTCCTTCTACCAACCAAGTCCCTCCTTGGGTTTCTACCTGTGCCAATGCATGTAAATAATTGGAAACGGCCTCTTTATCGATGAGCGGTCCCACATGATTGTTTTCATCAAGAGGATTGCCAATGCGCAATTGTCCATAGGCTTTTTTCAATCGCTTAGTGAAATCTTCAAATAACTCCTTGTGAATGATTAATCGGCGTGTAGAAGTACAACGCTGTCCACAGGTCCCGACAGCGCCAAAAACTGCAGCACGGATGGCTGTATCTAGATCTGCACTGGGGGTAATAATAATGGCATTATTCCCGCCTAACTCCAAGAGGGATTTTCCTAATCTTGCCCCTACTTTTTGCGCAACATCTTTTCCCATACGTGTAGAACCAGTAGCTGAAAGGAGTGCAATTCGGTGGTCCTCTGCCATCCACTTGCCTACCGCTGCTCCCCCATTGAGCAGGGTCGAGATACCTTCCGGAAGGTTATTTTCTTTTAATACGGCACTGATGATTTGTTGGCAGGCGATGCTGCAGAGTGGAGTTTTTTCACTGGGTTTCCATAGGCAAACATTTCCACAAACCCAGGCTAAAGCCACATTCCAACTCCATACCGCCACTGGGAAATTGAAGGCGGAAATGACCCCTACTACGCCCAAAGGATGGTATTGCTCATAAAGGCGATGGTTGGCACGTTCAGAGGTCATGGTAACTCCATGCAGCTGTCGAGATAAGCCTACAGCAAAATCACAGATGTCAATCATTTCTTGCACTTCCCCGAGACCCTCTTGTAAAGATTTACCCATTTCCCACGAAACTAATTGGCCCAGGGCTTCTTTTTTTTCACGCAGTCGGTTACCAAACTGACGCACTAATTCCCCCCTTCTGGGTGCCGGAATTTTACGGAAGGACAAAAAAGCATATTCAGCTTTTGCTATTGCTTGTTCGTAATCTTCTATGTCCGCTGTTTGCAAGCTCCCTAAAAGCGAGCCTTCTACAGGACTAAAAGATTGTATCATCTCCCCAGATCCATACCAGGATCCTCCTGAGTGACATCCTTTTTGGCCTGTATCCAGATTGAGTTCTTTACTTAGATTTTCAATTTTTTTCATTATTACTTTTTAAGTTGTGAGGTGAACGTACTTTCAAATATTTTATCTGCATTGGAAGCTTCAAAACCCTCTCTGCGGTGTTTTCGAAGTAATGCTGAAGGGTCAAGGTCTTTAAATTCAGGAAGTATACTGCGCTCTGCAAATTCGACATAGCTACCTGAAATCTTTTTTATTGCCCCCTCCGCAAACTGAGCCTCTACTTGATTTGCAACAGAACTGCTTTGCCTCAAGAGTCCATCTCCACTGGTTTTAATTTCTCCTCCAGCATTATTTAATTGGATGCCTAGGGATTTCACAAATTCATTAAAAGACTCCAATTGTGCATAGACTCCTGGTAAATCATGTACACTAATCGTATAGTGGTTTAAATAATAGCGGTTATAAATCACCCAGGCGGCATATTCACTTTCATTTAGCAAAGCTTCATAATCTTCAAGTGCGGGTAAAGACCAAAGGGGTGTTTTAAAGAAAGCAGCCACCTCTTTACTATTATTCAAATCTAATCGATCTACAGGGTCTGAGCTTACTGTATGGGTATATTTATAAATGATTTGTTGAACCTCAGGGGATAATAAATTCACTTTGAGTTCACTGATAAAAATACGCGGCAAATCTTCCCTTGGGGGTGCATACCAATAGGCATCTAATTTTTTGGCTTCAAAATGATAAAAGTCTTTTTTGGTATAGCCGTGTGCTAGAAATATTTTTTCAAAAGAAGCGATACCTAGGTTTGGAACACCCATCGTTCTGAATGCAATATGATCATTGATGATTTCTGTCTGGCTTTTCACCATTCCTGCTCTGATCATGCCTTGTGTGATTTTCCGCACATC
>WTIP01000057.1:0-4745 GCA_011525195.1 Flavobacteriales bacterium
GAGAAGAACTTACAGCGTGCAACAAAGGTAGCAGAGCAGACTGGAGGTGGAATTTTGGTCATCTCTGAAGGGGTTTTTGGCATGCGAGGAGAGCAAGGAAGGCTTAAAGAAATTGCGGCACTTAAATCCAAATACAATTTCCGATTTTTAGTAGATGACGCTCATGGTTTTGGTACTTTGGGCGAAAATGGAAAAGGGGCAGGTAATGAGCAAGGGATACAAGATCAAATTGACGTCTATTTCGCAACTTTTGCTAAATCAATGGCATCTACCGGTGCTTTTGTAGCTGCTGATCAAGAAATTATTGATTATTTGAAGTACAATATGCGCTCTCAAATGTTTGCAAAATCGCTACAAATGCAACTTGTCAAGGGTGCCTTAAAGCGATTAGACCTATTGCGTAATCGTCCAGAATTAAAAGCGAAGCTCTGGGAAAATGTAAATGCACTTCAAAATGGCCTAAAGGAGAAGGGATTTGACATTGGTACCACACAAAGCTGTGTTACTCCAGTATATTTAAAGGGAAGCATTCCTGAGGCTATGGCTTTGGTAAAAGATTTACGCGAAAACTACGGAATCTTTTGTTCTATTGTCGTTTATCCCGTGATTCCTAAAGGATTAATTTTATTGCGTCTGATTCCTACAGCCACCCATACTTTAGAAGATGTACAAATTACACTTGATGCCTTTGCAGGGATCCGCGAAAAATTAGAAAATGGCACTTATAAAAGGCTTTCTGAAGCTGTAAAAGCCGTTTAATCAGCGTTAGTCATTCAGCATAACGGGCATTACGAGTAAGGTAATATCTTCCCCTTCTATTAGCTGATCCATAGGTGTAAGAAGTCCAGCTCTATTAGGCAGTGACATTGAAAGCTTAACTTCAGTACAGTCCATATTATTGAGCATTTCGATTAAAAATCTAGAGTTAAACCCAATTTGCATATCATCACCCTGATAGTCACACTCCAGGCGTTCTTCTGCACTATTGCTGTAATCAAAGTCTTCAGCGGAAATGTGGAGTGAGGCTCCTGCTATTTTTAAGCGGATCTGGTGGGTGGTTTTATTGGAGAAAATACTTACCCGGCGTACAGAATTTAAAAACAATTCACGGCTCACTTGCATTTGATTAGGATTTTCCTTCGGGATAACGGCCTCATAATTTGGATATTTACCATCAATGAGCCTGCAAGTAAGAAGTGAGTCCCCAAAAGCAAATTGAGCATTGGTTTCATTATAATGAATGTGAATTTCGTCTTCTACACCTTGTAAAATACCTTTGAGTAACTGCAAGGGCTTTTTGGGCATTATAAATTCGGAAGTTGCTTCTGCAATGCTGTCTGTTCTAGTGTACTTTACAAGTTTATGCGCATCTGTAGCTACAAAAGTGAGTCCTGTATTTGAAAATTGAAAGAAAACCCCGCTCATTACAGGCCTCAAATCATCATTGCCACTCGCAAATAAGGTGCTATTAATTGCGGTATGTAAAAGAGAAGAGGGTACAGTTGTTTTTTTTGAGTCAGTAATTTGAGCTGCTTTTGGAAATTCTTCACCAGGAACATAGGCTACGGCATATTTACCATTATTTGCACTAATCTCTACTGTATTTTTTTCAGTTTTTAAAAATGTGAGCGGTTGATCTGGAAATGTTTTTAACGTATCTAAAAGCAGACGGGCAGGTAATGCCAATGCGCTATTACTTTCAGATTCCACACCCAGTCGTGTAGAAAAGGTAGTTTCCAAATCAGAAGCTGAAAGCGTTAAGGTGTTGCCATTAAGCTCAAAGAGGAAATTATCTAATATAGGGAGTGTATTAGTTGTATTAATCACCCCGCCTAGCATTTGAAGCTCTTTGAGAAGTGCAGCGCTTGAAACTATAAATTTCATTTATATAAGGATTTTGATCTATTAAAAGCACCCCTTCCAAATGGCTTATTAAATCGGGAGTACTAATCAAAGATATTTGAAATGCTTTGATTGAGAAAACAAACTTATTAACAGTATAAGGGATTATTGTTTACTTCTTCCTCTTTGGTAAAACCAACCCAAACCCAGCGTAAATAAGAGGGGAAGTAGCAGCATTAAAAGCTTGATGCTCAAACTTTTTGCTTTAATTTTTTGTGTATCGATATAAGCTAATTTCCACTCTTTTTGACGGGTAGAGAGTCCGTCAAGATTCCCAGTAAGGTAGTGGACAGCGTTTACTAACAGTTTTTTATTATCATAAAAATTATTGGTCCATTTATCGTAGCCCAACTGGAGTGGTGCCCCTTTATCTACCTGATTTTCTCCCATATTTCCATCCCCAAAGACAATCATTTTTAGCGCCCCTTGGTCAAGGTGTGCCTCATTTTGAAAGGGCTTTATTCGATTTTTAAATAAGGAGTTTGATTCACCCTCTACAAGTAAGCCAACTATTTTTGAAGGCTCATTGTAGGTATTGGGTTTAATTTTTTCTGAAGCCTGCTCTAAAGAAATAACAGCTGGAATACCAGTAGTAGCCGTATATTCAGAACTTTGAAGCAAAATTGTTTTATCTAAATCTGATGTAAGTGTATCTAGAGCACTCGAAAATTGCATCCATACAGGTCCGATTTTGTCACCGATTAAAGAGGGCTCAGGTTTTTGAAGCGGATAATAAGGCCAAGGATAAGGTAAATATTGAGTATTGTTTTCGGATCCACTTGCTAAAACAATTGGGGCGCAATATAAATCGCGAATTAAGCTTTTATTAATCCGAACTCCCTGATAAAAAAAATAGTCATCTAAATTTAGTTCTAGTGGAAGACCATATGATTTTCCACTTGTATTAAATAAGCTATCTCTATTGATTCCAACTCCATTCAATAGCCATAGAATACGGCCTCCCTGAAGTGAATATTGATCTAAGATGTATTTTTCATCTTGGGAAAAAGGGGTATTCGGATTGCTAATTAGGAGTGCTTTATAGCGGGTTAGATTATCTAAATGATTCTTATAAGGGAGCGCTCTATTTTGTAAGTCCACAGTGCTGATACTATAGTAGGGTTGGAGTGACTGAAGAAGGTCAGCAAGTTTGAGGGACTCGGAAGTTTGATGCGAGGTCAGAACAGCAATTTTTGACTTTTCTTTTAATGTGACTTTGTAAATACCGTCAGAAATTAAATATTCTATCTCTTGCAACGAACGACTTATTTTGTCTTGGTCAGTATCTCCTAATTGCTTGTTTAAGAGTGAAATGAGTTGTGAAGAGTTGCCATAGTTAATAATCATCCAAGGAAAAACAAGCTGTTCTTTGCGCTGTCCTTCTTTATTTTCAATTACAATTTCAGGGGACATTCCGTATTGCAACATTTCTTTAATGACTTCTTCATCATTACCTACTTCAAATGGATTGTTATATTGAATAATAAGTTCGTCTGAATAAAATTCCAATTGCTTGAGAAAGAGATCCAATTCTCTTCTATAGTCTCGATATAAACCGGGTAGGTCGCCATCTAAAAAGAGATCTATTCGTAAAGGCGCTTCGAGGTGTTTTAATTGATTTTGAGTAGTTTCAGAAAGACTATAGCGCTGGTCTGTAGACAAATCTACCCGTAAACCCATTCGCTCTCCTAAAAACATAAGTATGAGGGTGCAAACAAGTATTAGTAAGGGATATTTTATAACACTCATTTCTATTGTCGCTTTTTTTGGATGAGTATGATGCCAATATGAAAAAAGAAAGCGATAAAGCCTATAAAATAGGCGAGGTCGTCAAAACTCAAAACACCTCGGCTTAAGCCGTAGTAATGCAGAGAGGCCCCCAAATTATTAATCCATTGGTACCAAAATAAATCGTTTATTCCCTCAGCGAGATAAGACCACATATAAAATTGTGAAAAGCAAAGAAATAAGCCTGCTAAAAAGGCGGCAACTTGACTTTGAAAAAGCAAAGAGGCGCACATACTACTAACACTAAATAAAAGGCCGAGTAGAAGCAGTGCTCCATAACTGCTTAAAATGACCCCCCAGTCTAAATGATCGTTTGCTTGCAAAAGTTGTTCAAGAAAATAAGCATGCAAAAGGGTAGGTAAAAGGGCACTAATAAAAATTAAAAAAATGCCTAGTAATTTCCCAGCAAAAAGTACATAGAGCTTAATGGGCTTTGTCATTAACAATTCAAAAGTTCCCAATGAAAACTCTTCAGAAAAACTCCTCATTGCTAATGCAGGGAGTAAAAATAGAAAGAGTAGGGGGCTTAGCTCAAAAAATGGCGTAAAGCTGCCAAGCTCAGAATTCATTAAATTAAAGGGGGTATCAAAAAACCACAAACCCAGAGTAGTGAGTAAAAGATAGCCTCCAACAACAAGATAAGCTGTGAGTTGGCCAAAATACATTCGAAGTTCTCTTTTTGCTATCGTCCACATCATGATTCAAATTGAATACTGATAATATCTCTGTAATTTAAACCAAATAAAGAACTTGCACTGCCTACCGTATCGGGATTACTCTTATATACAGCTAATTCAAGATGGCCAGCCGTATTAAATAACGCTAATTTTTTTCCGTCTTCTTCTCGATTTTCTTTGGGTTGACTAAAATCAATGGCCTCACTGTAACTACTATAAATTCGGTTAAACTTCATATTGCGGGCGTGAATCGAAAAAGGACGTGACTTTCCTACTTCTTTAAATACTTTTTGAGTGATATTGGTAATTACATTGCCGTAATTATCCACATAAATTACACTCCCTAAAATTTGATTTTGATCGGGATTGATTACGGGT
>WTIP01000057.1:4845-12202 GCA_011525195.1 Flavobacteriales bacterium
ATCCACATAAATTACACTCCCTAAAATTTGATTTTGATCGGGATTGATTACGGGTTTCACATCGGTAAGCTCTTTTATTTTTTCTAAAGGAGTACCAATTACTTCAAGAGTTCCCTGACGCGCAATATGTGCAGCAACTTTTACAAAGACATCTAAAACGGGAAAAGAACTCACTACTGTTTTGTGAATCGAAATTGCCACAATTTTTTCAGGAATAAGGTCTTCTTTAATAAGAGAAAAGATACCATTATCCGCCCCGATAAAAAAGTGACCCTCAAATTGCATGGCTAAATGAATATTTTCTGGGGTATATTCGGATTCCACGCCGACGATATGAATACTTCCTTTAGGAAAGGCTTTGTAGGCATTTTTTAGAATATAAGCAGTTTCTGATCTATTATAAGGACTTATTTCATGCGAAATATCAACAACTTCTACCGTGGGAATCTGATCGAATAAAGCAGCCTTAATAACTGCAATTGAATAATCTTTATGTCCGAAATCTGTCGTTAAAGTTACCAGGACCATAAAGTCATTTTTCTCTTATGATTTAAGTAAAAATATTCTACTTTTATATTCGACAGCAAGTGTCTCTAAACAAAAATAATTCTTTTTAACTGAGTAGCCTTTGAATGAAATAAAAATTGACTTAGCAGAAGTAAATCCGCAAGAATTTTTTGGTGAGCAAAACACAAATATCGCCAAACTCAGAACTTATTTCCCTAAAATAAAAATTATTGCCCGTGGCAATACACTCAAAGCTTATGGGGAAGAATCGATACTTACAGCCTTTAACCAACGCGTTGAAATGCTCATCGCACACTTTGGTAAATTTAATATGCTAAATGATGAAATTATAGAGCGTATAGTGCTTTCAGAAAATGGCGAAAATAAAAATCTGAACGGGGGTACTGAAATCCAAATTCTTCACGGAGTAGGAGGGCAAATTATTAAGGCAAAAACCTATAATCAGAAGCGTTTAGTAGAATCCATGCACAAAAACGATATGGTTTTTGCTGTAGGTCCTGCTGGTACGGGAAAAACATATACGGGCGTAGCACTCGCTGTAAAAGCACTAAAAGAAAAACAAGTAAAAAGAATTATTCTTACCCGCCCTGCAGTAGAGGCAGGAGAAAATCTCGGTTTCTTACCAGGAGATTTAAATGAAAAGCTTGATCCCTATATGCAACCCCTTTATGATGCCCTTCGAGATATGATTCCTGGGGAAAAACTTCAGGCTTATATTGAAAAAGGAACAATACAAATAGCACCCCTCGCATTTATGCGTGGGAGAACATTAGACAATGCCTTTGTAATTCTTGATGAAGCACAAAATACCACTCATGCTCAAATGAAAATGTTTTTAACTCGGATGGGGAAAAATGCAAAATTTCTTCTAACAGGAGATCCAGGACAAATTGACCTTCCGAGACGGATGATTTCAGGCTTAAAAGAGTCGCTTTTAATTTTAAAAAATACGGCAGGTATCGAAATAATTTATTTGGATGATAAAGATGTAATCCGTCATCCGCTTGTAAAAAAGATTATAGATGCCTACAAAACAATAGAACACGATAACTAATGGCTCTCAATACATTAATGAAAACCAACTTAAAGTTGGAAGGTATTGCTTCTAAATATACAGGAAAAGTCAGAGAAGTTTACCGGATGAAAGACAATCGGCTTATTATGATTGCTACTGATAGACTTTCTGCTTTTGATGTTGTTATGCCCAAAGGAATTCCTTACAAGGGACAAATTTTAAATCAAATCGCAACACAAATGATGCAAGCCACTGCTGATTTGGTTCCAAATTGGCTAGAAGCCACACCAGATCCCAATATCGCAGTAGGAAAATCATGCGAACCCTATAAAATAGAAATGGTGATTAGGGGATATCTTTCTGGACACGCGGCGCGAACCTATAAATCAGGCCAGCGCGTTTTGTGTGGGGTTACTTTGCCAGAAGGCATGAAAGAAAATGACCGCTTTCCTACTCCCATCATTACGCCTGCTACAAAGGCAGAAGAGGGCCATGATGAAGACATCTCTAAAGAAGCTATTATTTCTCAAGGGATAGTTGAGGAAAATGAATACGAGCAGCTAGAATCTTATACGCGTGCTTTATTTGAGCGGGGTACAGAAATTGCAAAAAAACAAGGCTTAATTTTAGTTGATACGAAATACGAGTTTGGAAAAACAGCTGAAGGAGAGATTGTGCTCATCGATGAGATTCATACACCTGACTCTTCGCGCTATTTTTATGAAGAAGGTTATTTAGAACGGCAAGAGAAGGAATTCCCCCAAAAACAGCTCTCAAAAGAGTTTGTCAGACAATGGCTTATAAGTAACGGATTTCAAGGTTTAGAAGGTCAAATTGTGCCTGAAATGGATGAGGCACGGATTGCTTCTATCTCTGAACGCTATATTGAACTTTATGAAAAAATCACGGGTCAAAACTTTGAACGAATAGACCTGAGTAATATTGAAGAGCGGATGCATTCAAATTTAATGGACTATTTAAATAAATAGCCCTCAAAAAGAAAAAGAGAGTTAATCTTTTAGTAGCTCATAGATTTCTGTTACGGGAGCATCAGAAGGAAAAGAAAGTGCGTTTTCATACTTTTTAAACCATGTAATCTGTCTTTTGGCATACCTTCTAGAATTTTTCTTGATCTCATTTACAGCTTCTTCTAGACTGCACGAATCCTCATAATAGCGAAAGAGTTCTTTATAGCCTACCGTTTGAAGTGGAGTCAGCGCTTTATAGGGAATCAATTCTTTAACTTCTTCCGCTAAACCATTGGCCATCATCTGGTCTACACGCGTATTAATTTTTTCATATAGTAGTTTTCTTGGCCTGTGAAGGAGGACCATTTTAGCAATAAAATTTCTAGGCTCTTTTTTTTGACCAAGAAATGAAGAATAGGGCTTATCTGAAGCAATGCAAACTTCTAATGCTCTCAATAAGCGCACAGGGTTGCTTCGATCTATGCGCGCATAATGTTTTGGATCTTTTTCTCTTAGTAGCTCTTGAAGTCCATTTAAACCGTGGGTATTATAAAACAAACGCAGCTGGTTTCGAACTTCATCAGTGACCTCAGGGAACTGATCCAAGCCAAACATTACAGCATCCGCATACATCCCAGATCCTCCAACCATTATAACAGTATCTGTTTTTTTAAATAATTGATCGAGTTTTTTAAGCGCTTCTTTTTCAAAATCAGCAACTGTATAAGGCGTATCAATCGATTTATTTTGAATAAAATGATGGGGTACAGTTGTTAATTCTTCTTCAGAGGGTACGGCCGTACCGATTTTCATCTCCTTATAAAATTGCCTTGAATCACAAGAGAGAATTTCGGTATTAAATTTTTTGGCTAAGGCAATACTTACTTTTGTTTTACCAACTCCAGTAGGTCCAGCAATATAGATTAGGGTTTTATTCGTTGACATCATTTAAGGGTTTTGAGCAGTGGTGACAATAAATGGCTCCTTCTTTGTGACTTGTTGTCATACAATGAGGACAGGCCTGTGTATTGGTATCTGTTTCTTTTTTTTTGGTCATTTCGGCAGTTACTATTCCTGTAGGTACGGCAATTATCCCGTAGCCCATAATCATAATAAAAGAAGCCAATAATTGGCCTAGCGGTGATTGTGGTGCAATATCTCCATACCCAACAGTAGTCAGAGTTACGATACACCAATAGATACTTCTTGGAATACTTGTAAATCCGCTGCTTTCGTCTTCTACCAAATACATAAGCGTTCCAAAAATAATACACAGAACAAATACACTAAAAACAAAGACGGCAATCTTTCTTCGGCTTGATTTTAGGGCTTTCAAGAGGGTATTAGATTCGCTAATATATTGGGTTAGTTTTAATATTCTAAAAACCCTGAGTAATCTTAAAGCCTTTAGAGCTACTAGATTATGAGAGCCCATAAAAAACAAAGAAAGGTATTTAGGTAGGGTAGAAAGTAAATCTATAATCCCGTAAAAACTAAAAATATAATTTAAAGGTTTGGTCACACTAATGATTCTTAGAAAATATTCTATGGTAAAAAGTAGGGTGATTATCCATTCTGCTAGGTCCAGATAATCATGATATTGCGCATCAACAGCGGCCACACTTTCTAAAGCAACAAATACAACGCTTAATAAAATAGTAATAAGAAGAAAAACATCGAAAAGCTTCCCTGCAGGCGTATCTGCTTCATAAATTATCTCATGTAATCGGTGTTTCCACTTTTTCATACTTAGGGCTTACTTAGTTCGCTTGTGCGCCTTCTAGAGCTACTAACTTAATATATTTTTTCCTTGTTAAAAAACTGCGAATTAATTTTTCAACATCTGGATTACTCTCCATACTGATCAATCTTGAATAGACTTGCTTTTTACTTTTTATTTGATGATTTAATTCGAAATAGCCATACCCCTTGAAAAGAAAGTCCTCGATAAAAATAAAGGCTGATTCTCCTGTTTTTCTTCCTTTTAAAACGATTAGAAAATCAGAATAAGGATACCTAAAATACGCAGTCAAAGTATTTATTTTTTCCTCATAACCTGCTGGATTTTCCATCCCTATACAGGCACCTTTACAATTTTTTAATCCATATTGAAAGCAGGGGCCTGAACCTCGAGCTAAACTCGTTTGCTGAAGACAAATACTAAACTCAAGCGCCCATTTTTCCAAATCTAATTTAGCTTGCTTTGAGTTTTTATATACATTCAAATACTGGTGTTCACGTTTAACTTGTTCGATACTAAGGATGGAGTAGGGAGATCCAGGCACTACTCGTATCCCCATAGGAAAACTTCTATAACGCATTGTTTTATTTAATCGGGGTGCATTTATTTTTATTTCATTCTGCTCTTTTAAGAGCGCGATTAATTCAGCCCCTGTTAAAGCGAAACGGACTGAAGTTAATTCCTTTTGAATTAGTAACTCTTTTTTTGATTTTGAGGTGAGATGCGCCAAAACGCGCTTTTTAATATTATTACTTTTCCCAATATAAAGAAGTTCATTTTTAGCATTATAGAGATAATAGACCCCTTTTTCTGTAGGCAATTCGTCTAAGAGGTCAAAATGTTTAGCGGCTACCTTATTGGGATGCGCATTGCTGATTTGAGCTTTGAGAATATTTTTTTCTAAGTCTTTTTCTAGGAGTAGTTCAAATAATTTTACTGTGACTTGTGCATCTCCTTGAGCGCGATGCTGATCCGCAAATGGAATCCCCAGATTTCGGACAAGTTTCCCCAGGCTATAAGCAGGTTCATTAGGCAGAAGAATCTGAGAGAGCGCAACTGTACAGAGTGATTTTCGATGGTATTTATAGCCCAAACGTCGAAATTCTGTCTGCAAGATTCGATAATCAAAAGCGGCATTATGAGCAACCAGTATACACTGGTCTGTAATCTCAATAATGCGCTTTGCAATTTCATAAAATTTGGGTGCATTTTGAAGCATTTTAGTTGAAATACCTGTGAGTTTTTGCACAAAAGGCTGTATTTCTTTTTGAGGATTTACCAGGCTGCTAAATTGATCGGTTATGCGCTCACCGTCATGCTGGTAAATGGCGATTTCAGTAATGCCCTCTTCATCGTATTTACCTCCTGTAGTTTCGATATCCAGTATCGCATACATGTTTAATAATTTCGTTCTCCAAAAATCTTACTCCCTACTCGTATCATATTAGAACCGCATTGGATAGCTAATGGGTAATCTCCACTCATCCCCATAGAGAGAGTGGTAAGTTTTGGCCAATTCTTTTTTGAAGCTTCAAATAGGGAATTTAAACTTTTAAATTCTGAGGAGATCTGAGCTTGGTCTTCAGTAAATGTAGCCATCCCCATAAGACCTATGACTTCAACATGACTCATTGATTCTGCAGCTTCTAAAACCGCATTTAACTGATCTGGAGGTAATCCAAACTTAGATTCTTCCTCAGCAATTCGTATTTGAATGAGACAGTGTTGAACACGGTTATTTTTAAGGGCTTGCTTTTGGATTTCCTCAAGTAGCTTTAGGCTTTCTACACCGTGAATTAGGTCTACAAATGGAGCCATATACTTCACCTTATTCCGTTGTACATGACCAATCATATGCCATGAAATATCTTTAGGGAGCGCCTCCCATTTTGAAGCCATCTCCTGAATTTTATTTTCACCAAAAATCCGTTGACCCGCTTCATAAGAGGCTTTAATTTCGGCGATTGATTTGGTTTTGGAAACAGCAACAAGTCTGACATGTCCTGGAAGGATTTTGAGAAGTGAGCTAGTATTGGCTTTAATATCCATGACTAAAAAGTAATTTCGACTAAAGTGTTAGCGTAAGAGGAATTTATTTGATAAAAAAAAGCTACCCGAAGGTAGCTTTTAAACTGTTATATATTGCTTATTGAGCAGCGCTCATACCTTGCTCAATTAAATCATAGAATTGATCTAATTTTGGAAGTACCACAATACGTGTTCTCCTGTTTTTGGCTCGGTTAGCAGCCGTATCATTATCGGCTACAGGAGCGTAATAACTTCTTCCAGCAGCAGTCATGCGTGCAGGAGCTACTCCAAAGTCTTTTTCAAGTATACGAACAACTGATGTTGCACGTCTTACTGAAAGGTCCCAGTTGTCTTGTACACCTTCAATGCTAATTGGCACATTGTCTGTATGACCCTCAACCATAAACTCTAATTCTGGTTTGTCATTCACAACTTGTGCAACTTTACCTAATACTTCTCTTGCTTTTGCAGTAACTGTATAGCTTCCACTTCTGAATAATAATTTATCAGAAATTGATACATAAACCACTCCTTTTTCAACATTGATTTCAATATCCTCATCGCTTAAGTTGCCTAAAACACCCTTGAGGCTAGTGACTAAAGCAAGCGTTACAGAGTCTCTTTTTGTAACTGCATCTTGCATACGCTGAATCTTAATGTCTTTTTCTTTCATACTTTCCAAAGACATCTCAAGGTTTTCTGCTCCTTTTTGAGAAAGTGTAGTAAGATTACCAATATTATTGATTAAATCTTGATTATTGGCTTTAAGAAACTGATTTTGCTCTGTCAGAGTTGCCAGTTGGGCAAGTGCAGCTTCTTTTTCCTCATTACAGCTATTTAATTTAACGGTAGCTGAATCAAGTAAATTTTTTGTGTTCTGTTGTAGTTCTTCAAGTTCAGTATATTTCTTTTGAGATACACATGAAGTCAGAAGAATTCCTGATACTACTAAAGCGATCGCTTTTTTCATAGTGATGTTATGTTTAAATTTTTGTTTTACAAATTAACTGAATTTTATTTATAATTTTTATTCAAATCTTTGAAATTTAACCTTCTCAGCACAAAATAATCAAAAAC
>WTIP01000127.1 GCA_011525195.1 Flavobacteriales bacterium
GTTGGTTGCGGGGGTAGGATTTGAACCTACGACCTTCAGGTTATGAGCCTGACGAAACTTTAGGTTTTCTCCGGGTTACAGCCGTTTATCGCCAAATTATCGCCAAGAATTTTGCTCTAATGCAGGTGTGATAAAAAATTTATCTCATCTTCTATTAGAGGGATATCCGGCCTTTCAACACGAAGGCATTGAAGACAACTCTTTTTGCCGTACTCTAGAGAATCCATATATTTATTTGCATTATCTTCATCTGGAACGATATGGAACATACTTTTATATCCACTGAAATTCAAGTTGCAAGTTCCACATTTCCAGTTTGCTTTTTTCTTTAATTTTTGGAGCATTCTAAGATGGTCATCTGGCAATTTTTTAAAAAAATTGTCAGAAACTAAGTTAAACGTCCGCTCAATTTCAAAGCTATCTGCCGTTTCAAAATACTGCTGTATGTTAAATCGCTCCAGGACTGGCTGCCTAGCCCAATACTCTGCATCTCGAAAGCCATCCCAATCGACTTGTCTTAGACATTTTGGGCAGGCCTGAAGTTCATACTTTACGATTGCTTCAAGAAGTTTTGCACGAGTTGAATAAAATTTAAGAACAGGAAAAATCTCAAACTTATCCTTTTTAATTATGTCACAGCAATCTTCACAATTCGTAATATGAAAGAGCCCGCCTTTTCTTATTGAAGAGAGGTTGTTTGTAATGACAACCCAAAGGTCTTGAAAATAAATCAATCCCCCATAGCTATTGATTAGAGGCTGTTCAGAAATATCAATTTTTAAGGACCCACTAGTCGCTAGGCTTGAAGAGCTAAAATCTAAAATTTCTCTTATATTCTGATTTTTTAATTCTCTTGGCTTTATCTTTGCACCAGTAGATTTAACTGCCAACGAGAGCCTATTTGAGTTTAAATTGAGTTTCATGAATATTGCTCTCTGACCAAATTATTACTTAATTTCCACGCCCAATACAGTTTGATTTGAAGAATTGCCATGAACCAATTTTGATTTTTGTTCAGTTTGTTTTTCTAAATTTTCCAAATCTTGCGTTTTCTTGAATTCTTCAAATTTATTGTTTGCAACTGACAGGTACTCTCGAAGCTTTGCTAAATATGCGCGATCATTAAACACATGCCTAAACTCCACTCTTCTTGAGAGCTCTAAATTCTCATTCCCTTTTTCATCAACAATTACATCAGTAGAAGACATCCCTGATGTTTGAATTTTTTCCAAAGCAAAATCGACCAAGCGAGCATTTTTTTTGCGAAGCAGCATTGTCATTGAATGACCAAACACAGCTTGCGTTCTTTGTTGGGAGAGAAACATATTTCTAATAAATGCCTGTTCTTTGTTTGAGCCTGACCATTCCGACGAAGTGTGACCCTCAATTTTTACCACTTCTATTGCATCACCAAAGCGGGATAAAATTTCGACATATCTTGGGAAAAATTCAGTCAGTATTTTTTTAAAGTCATCTGATAATTCTGGTGAACTTTTTTCAAACATAATGTCAGGTGTGTTAAACCGGACAAGATTTAAGTCTGGCAACACCTCCATTTTCCACTTTTTTTTCTCTTCTTCTGTAAATTCCTCTTCTAGCGCGATATTTATTTGGTTTTCTAATTGCAAAAGACCTTGTAGATAATTTTTGGAGACATTCTCTTCGCCAATAGTTGCAGGCGCTTCTTGACGTACAAATGCCACAGAAATGAATAAGAATATTACCATAAGACCAGACATAAGGTCTGAATTTGAAATCCATACACTTTCTTCACTTTGGCGATTGTTTGTATTTAAAAATTTCATTTTTGAGATACTTTTCCACTTTCCACTATATCACGCAAAGCAATCATGAGAGGCTGGTAATCTTTTACAAATTGCTCTGTTAATGCACCAAGATTTGCCGCCAATACATTTAAAGCTTTTTGCAATTCAGACGACATTTCTTCATCTAGCGTTTTTAAATTCTCAGATACACCTTTCAATTCTTCGTCTAAGTTTCTTGTGAGTGATTGTATTTGCTTTTCCAATGTTGGAATGACTTCATTAGCTTGCTTAGAAACCTCACTAAATGTTTGCAGCGATTTCTCTATATTAGAGTGCTGGGCATCGACTCTTTCTATGGCTGTTGTTATCGATTTTGTTTTGAGTGAAAATTCATCCAATACTTGGTTCAAATTCTTCGATGTTGTCTCATGAAGCTGCAGGATTTCTTTTGCTTCCCGAATTATTTTTAAATTTTCCTCAACTTCATTTTTGTAGTTTTCTTGCCATTTCAATAAAGAAATCAAACCCTCATTAAATTTTTTAAAGTTTTCACCAAATTGAGTTTCAACTTTTTTATTAAAATCAGTCATTACCCTATCTATAGCATCAACCAGGTGTTCAATTGTGGTATCACCTATGGAAGATGCAAAATCTTTAAATTGAGTTTCTAGTGCAACTAAACGTTTGTTTGTCTCGACTGTGAGATCGTTTTGTTTCCGAAAAAGCTTATAGAATTCAATTTCCGAAATTTCGTCTTCATTAATTAAATCTGGATAAAAATAAGTTGAGAATTTGACTAACAAACTTCCAATTATTCCTAAAATACTAGTTGTGAAAGCGACTTTTAAACCAGCCAATAAAGATGGCAACGATCCATCAATATCCGCTGGGTTGAACTCTACCAGACCTAAATAGATTCCGATGAATGTTCCCACCAAGCCAATGGCCGGAAGCAAACTTGGCAAAGACAAAGCTATGCTTCTAAGTTTTTCTCCGTTGAAAAGAATTGGCAAAATAGAACCAAGAACGGTTAACGCAATTATTAGGAAAGAAAAAAATGTAATATTACGGTCTTCAGCTACTGAAACTAAGAGCTGATTACTGAAATCTGAATTTCTTACAAAAACGAACAAAAAGGTTATTGGTAACAAAAACAAAATAAGTTTTTTAAGTTTTTCGATTTTTAACTTCATTTTTATCTCTATTTCTCAATTTTATTAAATACAATTGGGCGGCATTTTGCCGCCCAAAGTTTTTTATATGTCGGTGGCATCAACTATCCCATCCTCATTAGTGTCCACCGCTTGTGTCTCTTCTAGCGCGCTATCAACAAATTCATCTGATGAAATCTCTCCATCATT
>WTIP01000012.1 GCA_011525195.1 Flavobacteriales bacterium
ATCATAAACTCTGAACCCATAATCTCCTGCATCCCCTGCATATCAACATCGTAAAGCATAACTATACAATTCGTATCGTCAACTTTTCCTACAGTGGTTCTGGATTCATCACAAACTGTTGACCGTTCAGTATGATTATCAAATGCTTCTTTCCATTCGTCATAGTTAGCCATTGATATTTTTAGAATAACATTCATTTTAATTGATTTATGGTTAATAATACCTCCAAGTTAGGGAGATTAGGTTACATATCAAATCCCAACTCCCTGTTCCAATAGAAAAATTAAATCGAAAAGTCATTCAGTTTTACTAAATAAATCATTTGATTTCTAGTTGTAGATCACTAATTTTAAAGGATGAGACACATACTGTTACTACTCTTATTTGTAATGTTTTCAAGTAGCTGTACACAAAAATCAACAGATAAAAATTCTGAGACAAGTGCCATTTCGATAATTTTTGAGGATTATTACAAATTTAAAGAGCGCATCAATCCGATAGAAGCTACTAAAGCAGGTAATTTTGAATACAACAATACCATAGCTAACTATATCTCTGATGCCTATCAAAACGAACTAAAAGCAGAATACCAAAATTTTTTAAACCGGTTAAATGAAATTAATTTATCGGAGTTAACAAGGGCTGACCAACTAAGCTTGAAAGTGATGAAATGGGATTGTGAGATCAAATTAGAAGGTCTACAAAAACCATTGGTAGTGATTACTTCCCCCATGTATAATTTACCCAGTTTTGAGTTGACACCCCTAACTCAAATTCAATCTTTGCATCTCTATGTAGCCCAATTAGGAGCTGGCGGTAGTGTTCATCCCTTTAATTCAGTAAAAGACTATGAAGATTGGTTAGAGAGAATAGAGGACTATTTGGATTTTTTGGATACTTCAATCGAAATGATGAAAGAAGGGATATCGAAAAAGATTGTACTTCCTGCCGTCTTAACGCAAAAAACAATAGATCAATTGGAGGAGTTTATTGTTAAGCCTACCACTGAACATCTTTTTTACAAACCCATTAAATCTCTGCCTGATGAAATTTCTCCAGTTCAGCGTGATTTGCTAGCTGAAAAGTATAAGGAGATGATCTCGAAAAAGCTCAGACCGAAATATAAAGAGCTTAAAAAGTTTTTAGTTGAAGAATATTTACCCAATTCTCGATCAACATCTGGCTTTGTAGACCTTCCTCATGGAAAAGAAACTTATGAGTATCTCATAAGATTACACACTACTTTAAACTTGTCAGCAAATCAGATTCACGAGCTAGGAAAAAATGAAGTAAAACGAATTTTGAGAGAGATGGAAGCGGCCAAAAATAAAATTGGTTTTAAGGGAGATATAAAAGCTTTTTTTGAGTATATCCGAAACAGCCCAGAACAGATGCCTTTTAAAAAGCCAGAAGAGGTCATAGATAACTTTAACTCAATTAAAGAAAAAATAAACGGGAAATTGAATGAAGTTTTTGAGTTATCTCCTAAAGCTAATTTTATTGTAAGAAGAACAGAGGCCTTTAGAGAAGCCGCTGCCAGTGCAGAATATGTACCGGGAACTAAAGATGCCAAAAGACCCGGGATATTTTATATTCCGATACCCGAAATTTCTAAATACAATAAATTTTCAGATGAGGCACTTTTTCTTCACGAAGCGATTCCAGGTCATCACTACCAGCTTTCATTACAACAAGAAAATAAAGAGCTGCCAGCATTTTTACATCCTGAAAGTATGGGTGTATTTGTTGAGGGGTGGGCTTTATATGCCGAGTCTTTAGGAAAAGAATTAGGGCTTTATGAAGATCCAATTCAGTATTTTGGAATGTTGAGTATGGAGATGCATAGAGCAATTAGATTGGTTGTTGATACAGGAATACACAGTAAAGGATGGACCAGAGAACAAGCCATACAGTATTCTTTAGAAAATGAAGCCGCTTCTGAGGAATCAATTATTACAGAAATTGAACGCTATATGGCTACCCCAGGCCAGGCATTATCTTATAAAATGGGACAAATTAAAATAAGAGAATTGAGAGCTAAAGCAGAACAGGAACTAGGAGAAAACTTTGATATTAGAGCCTTTCATAATCAAATTCTGAACTCTGGAAGTCTGCCTTTGATTCTATTAGAAGAAAAAATAGAAAATTGGATTGGGGGACAACTTTAAGAGTACTTATTATTCTTCCTATTCAAAGACAAAAAATAATAAAAAACAGTAAGGGCGGCTTACTCAAGCTCTCTAATCTTAATATTTCTAAAATAAGCCCTACCTGGATGATCTTGGAAACAAATTGAACCGGTTTTAAATTTCCCAAAATCATACCACCTTTTTGCTCCTAGATATGGATAGTCATCTGAGTTAGAAAATTTACTAGATGCTATTTTCTCCTCCCATATTGGTCCATATAATGGAAATTCATTAATCAAGATATTATTTAATTTCACACTGCCAAGATTACTTCTATAGTCAATTTTTATCTGATAATTATTCCACTCATTTGCTGGATTGACTTGAATTTGATCATTGGGTGGAAATAAATCATATAAAGCACCTAGATAATGTTTTTTTTCATCCAAATCAGTTAAAATATTATTCAATTCAATTTCACCCCCTAATATTTCCTCTGGAGTATTATAAGCATCAATATCTATTATCTGAATCTCAGGCCCTGTTTGATATGGGAATTTGTAGGACTTATCTTCATTTACTCCCCACATAAATCCACTATTACCTCCTTTTTCAATCTTCCAATCAAATGAAATTTCAAAATTGGTATATTGTTTATCTGAAAGTAAGCTTGAATCCGCATCTCCTGATTCTAATCCCGAAACTTTGTCAAAAATCAAAACAGCATCAACAACTTTCCAGCCTGATTTAGATCCATCATCTTGAAAAATGTGCCAACCGGATAAATTTTCGTCTATTGTAATTGCTTGCCATTGTGTACGATCAGATTGGCAACCCAAAAAAAATACAGCAACAGCTAAGAATGACCAAGTAAAAAAGAAGAGTTTTTTCATGACTCCAATATAGAAAGGATTGATTACATATCAAATCTCTAGACCTTTTCCAATAAAAAAACCATTTTCTAAAATCCATCCCCCTGTGTTTGGGA
>WTIP01000013.1 GCA_011525195.1 Flavobacteriales bacterium
GGTTACAAATCCACTGTCTCTAAACACATCTACTTGTCTAGCCTGAACATAATCAAAGGAGTTCATCACGCCCGCTTCAAAACGCTGCTTGGCGATTTCAAACGCTTGCTCTCTCGCCCGAAGGGTCTTGTCTGAAGCATCGTAAAATTTATAAGCCCCTTTAGCATCGTTGAAAGCTTGATTGATCGTATTTTCCAAATCCAATTTAGTTTGCGCCAATTGGTTTTCAATACGGTTTAAATTGACTTTACGTCTTTTGATATTGTTTTGAGTTGCAAAGCCGTTAAAAACAGGAATATTTAGTGATAAACCAAAACTATGCCCGTCATTTTGCCCAAATTGGGTGCCAAAAGAAAGTGGACCTGCCACCTCTCGTTCTGGAAATTGACTCACTACCAAGGCACCATTGTCTTGCACGATTCCGATAGGGGTTTGAATAAAATTTCCTGTTTCTATAAAACGATCAGAATAGGAAATCCGCGTATTGTAATTGTAAAATGCCGTCAGAGTAGGCATTCGAGTACCCTTTGCTAAATCGATGTCTTTTTCTGCTATCGCAAGATTAGTCAGGCCTAATTTAATGTCATTTCTTTGAGTAACTGCCTTTTCATAAATTGCCTTAGGTGTTTGTTCTAATACATTTGAAAAGGGAATATCAAACTCTTCCTCTGCGAGATCAAAATTTTCATAATCGGTTATCAATAAGAGTTGGGCCAAACTGATTTTTGCTAAGCGATAATTATTTTCTGCTTGCACTACAGCTTGTTCTTGCGCCGCAATATTGGCTTCTATTTCAAATAATTCTGCTGCTGTGAGTATTCCCGCCTCAATACTCAATTGTATACGCGCTAATTCCTGCTGAGCAAGTTCTAGTTGGTAGCCTTGTACTTGCTCAAGTTCTCGGCTGAATAAGACCTGAAGGTAGGCGTTGGCAACAAATAAGCTGACATCGTCTTTCATGTCCTCCAGCTGGTACTGACGGGCGAGCAAATTAAGATTGGCGCGAGACAATTGGTTGATATTTTGGCGGCCATTGAAGACAGTCAAACCTATATTTCCTCCAAAAGAAGAAAATTGAGTCGTCAAATTTTCAATTAGTCCATTTGTAATATTTTGGCTTAATCCATTATTCCATATGTGTTGAGATTGTACATTAAATCTCGGCAGAAAATTTCCTATGGCATCAGCCTTGTCAATTTCTGCATTGTCCATTTCCAATTCAGATTGTTTAATGCTGATATTTTTTTCTAAGGCAAGTGCAACACAGTCTTCTAGTGTATATTTCTTTGTCTGACTTGTAAGGGATAGAGCAATTAAAGAGAAAGTGAAGGAAAATAGGATTTTAAGCAGATTCATATCTTTATTTTGAGCGTTTTCAGGTTTCATAATTATTGTTTTTAGATCTGCTTTCTAGTTGTCCTCCCCTTCTGTATCCTTATCTCCTTTTTTAATTGGCTCTGTAATATTCCATACTTTGATCTTGTCCTCCATTGTAAGGCCCGAAAGCACTTCTACATTCACACCATCTGAAATACCGATTTTGATTTCCCGTCGCTCAAATTTTTGCTCCCCTGTAAGGACTTCTACATAAGGCACTTCTGTTTTACGGTCAAATTGGAGTAGTGACTCTGCAATAGCCATGATACTGTCTTTTCGCTCGAGCACCAAGGAAGCATTCGCACTGTAACCCGCACGTATATAAATAGAGTCATTGAGGAATAAATCCGCTTCAATAATAAATTGAACTGCCCCTTGCTCTTCATTTCCTTTAGGAGCAATAAATTTCAACTCAGCCTCCAAAGCTTGGTCTTCTATGGCTCCCAAATTCACTTCTAAAGGCATGCCGACTTTTAATTTTCCTACTTCAGCTTCATCTACTTTGCCTTCAAAAATCATTTTTTTCATATCAGCGATGGTAGCTACGGTGGTTCCTGCATTAAAGCTATTACTCGCAATAACTTGAAATCCTTCTTCTACAGGAATTTCCAGTACAGTCCCAGGAACAGTGGCTCGTATATTTGTATTTGCAGAAGCGTCGCCCCCTGCGGACCCTGAACGAATTATTTCAAGGTCTGATTCAGAATTAGCCACATTCTGTAAGGCTTGGTTGTATTGGAGCTCTATATTCTGAAATTGCTGATTGGCAATAATCCCTTTTTCTAGCAAATCTTTATTTCTATCATATTCTATTTTCGCATTTTTGAGTACAATTTTGGCATTCTGCAATCGGCCTCGAGCGCTATTTAGGTTTTGTTCATTGGGTACTACTTTTATTTTAGCTAAAAGATCCCCTGTTTGAACCAAATCTCCTTCTTTAACAAAAAGGCTTTCAATAATCCCTTGTATTTGAGGCTTAATTTCAACTTCATCCTCAGGGATTACTTTTCCCGTTACTACGGTTTTCCTTTCAACACTTGTAATCAAAGCAGATTTAGTTTCATACTCGATTACAGACTTATTATTGGTTTTAATAAAGTAAGCCGTGGCAAATAAGGCGCCTAAAATAACGCCTCCGATTCCTATGTATTTTAAAATTTTCATGTGATTAATTATAAATTTTTATTCTTCTCTTAATGCGTCAATGGGTTTAATACTTACTGCTCTTTGCGCAGGTATAAGTCCTATTAATGTTCCTAAAAAAACCATAATAAATAAGGCTGCTAGAATAAAAGGAATTGGCACTGTAGGATTGGTATAAGGAAAATCTGTTATGTCTGCTGTAGCGGCATTAATTCCGGCTAGTACAAAGGCCCCTATAATAATTCCGAGTATGCCCGCCACCAATGTTAAAAAAACAGATTCAATAATAATTTGATTTCTCACTTCAGATGGTGTGGCCCCTAAAGCGCGGCGCACGCCTAATTCTTTGGTTCGTTCTTTTACAGATATTAATAATATATTTCCAATGCCTATTACCCCTGCTAGGATGGTAGCAATCCCGACAATAAGGGACAAGAGTGTCATTCCTTTTGAAAACCCCACAATTTTATTAAAAATCTCCCCTAAATTAAAACCTCCAAAGGCCCGTTCGTCCTCAGGAGCTACTCTGTGAATGCGTTTAAGTACAGCTTTAATGTCTTTTTCAACCTCAACAACGTCTACATCATCATAAGCCGCAATGGTAAACCATTGTACCGAATCTCCTGAATTATAGAGTTGTCGATAGGTTTCAAAGGGAATAAAGATATCACCATCACTTTCAAAACCACCTCCCGGAACAAATTTGTGCACGCCAATAACTTGGAAATAAATATTATCAATACGAATATATTGTCCTATGGGATTTTCGTCTTTTTCAAATAATTCAGTTTGTGTTCGTTCACCAATTACACATACTTTTCGTTTATATCTAATGTCTTCATCATTAATAAAACGCCCTCCCTCGTATATTTTTTTTGTGGCTATTTTGGTATAGACTGGAAAATCTCCATACACATTATAATTACTCGATTTATTTTTTCTAACTACCTGTGGGCTTGCTGAGCCCCCAAATACACCACGTGCATTTCGGGGAGCAATATATTGAATTTCGGGTACCCGCTTTTTTAAATATTCAATATCTGATAATTTCAATTCTATACTCCTCCCAATTTTAAACCCGTCATAGGGAATACTGGTGCGTTGTGCCCAAACAAACATCGAGTTCATAGCTATATTTTCAAATTGCCTCTCAAAGCCATTATCCAGGCCTTTTGCTGCGCCAGATAAAGCGATATAAATAAATATACCCCACAAAACACCCACTACAGTTATGACTGTTCGTGTTTTATTTTTTGAAATCGAACCGAAAATTTCTTGCCAGGTATCGCGATCAAAAAGTACTTTAAGGCTATTCATCTCTAAGGGCAACGATCGGTTTTATACTAGAGGCTCTTTTTGCAGGAATATAGCCTGCAACAGCTCCAAAAATAATAAGTACTACAGTAGCTGCTAGGGCTGTACTGAAATCTATAAATGGATCTTTAATGAAATAATCTTCCAGTTTTAATCCAATATTCTTTAACACAACGATTCCCAAGAATAGGCCTAAATAACCAGAAATAGTAGTAATAAAAACCGATTCTTGGAGTATCATTTGAATTACAGATCTTGGTGTTGCACCGAGGGCCTTTCGAATGCCAAGCTCTTTAGTTCGCTCTTTTACTACAAAAACCATGATATTGGAAATTCCAATAATTCCCGCAATTAAAGTTCCCAATCCCACAAAACTGACAATTAACTGTAATACCACTGCAAATTGTTGGCTTTGCTTGAGGTCATCCGTCAAGTTTTGAAAATAGATCCCATTGGGATCTCGAGGATCGATGGATTTTTTGTCTTTGAAATATCTTTTTAATGAGGTTTCAAAGGCGATAGCTCCCGCATGTCCCATTTCTTTCGGAAAAGTGACAATCAATTGGTCGACTTTATCATTGCCTTTTTCCAGGAGTTGTCGCGTGGTATAAGGCAGGTAAATATAGCGCTCTTCTCTGTCTCCCCCATCGTCTTGAAAGACCCCAACCACCTTAAATGCGGTAGAACCTATATCAATATATTTTCCTATCGGTTCCTCTGTCTTGAATAAATCTTTAGCAACCATCCTCCCAATCACAGCGACTTTTGTTTTGTTTTCCAAATCTCGCTCATTGATATAACGTCCTTTCATTAAGAGTGTTTTTTCAATAAATTGATGCCCAGGAGCAACTCCTCTTGTGGTATAGCTATTGCTTTCGTTTTTATAGCGGGTCAATGCACTTCGGCTAATTCGCGGGGTGACGTACTCCGTAAACATTGGAAAATTTTGTTTGATGTCTTCCAAATCTTCATTCTCAAACTCAATTCTTCTGTTTGCTTTAAAGCCTTTATAGGGCATGGAGGTTTTTCCTGGATACAGAAATATCGCATTACTGGCATCATCTAAAAAGAATTCTTGAAAAGTGTTTTTTAAGCCGTTGCCCAAACCAAAAAGAATAATAAAAATAAAGATGCCCAAGGCCACAGTAAAGCCGGATAGGAAGGTTCTCAATTTATTTTTACTTATCGTTTCAAAGATTTCTCTCCAACGGTCTCTACTAAACATACGCTGAGGCTAAAACTTGTTTTATTTTTTTATCTTCAATAATTAACCCGTCTTTAAGTTGAACAATGCGCTTACACATATTAGCAATGTCAGGTTCGTGCGTCACTACCAGTATGGTTTTTCCTTCTTCATTGATTTTTTGAATGAGGTCCATAACTTCGTGAGAGGTTTTTGTATCCAACGCTCCTGTAGGTTCATCTGCCAATAATACTTTAGGTCTTGAAGCCATCGCTCTGGCAATAGCTACCCTTTGTTTTTGTCCGCCAGATAATTCATTGGGTAAATGCGTGGCCCAATCTTTCAATCCCACTTTTTCTAAATAATCCATAGCGAGCAATTGACGCTCTTTTCTTGGTACGCCTTGATAATAGAGAGGAAGCATGATATTCTCTAAGGCAGACTTATAATTTATCAAATTGAACGACTGAAATACAAAACCCAAAAATTTATTTCTATATTTTGCTGCCTTGGTCTCATTTAAATCTTTAATGGGGACCTTATCTAAGAGGTACTCTCCTTCATCCGCATTATCTAACATCCCAAGAATATTCAGTAAAGTGGATTTGCCTGAACCAGAGGATCCCATTATGGCCACAAGTTCTCCTTCTTCAATTGTTAGGTTAATTCCTTTTAAGACGTGCAAGGATGAAGCGCCCATTTTGTAAGATTTGTGGAGTTTTTTAATCTGAATCATCAGAATTTATACTTAAAAGTTGAACAAAAATACAGTTTTTGATAGGTACTTTCAAAATAGTTAGACTGCAAAATCAAGGAAATGTTACATCTATACCCAATTTATTTTTTTAAAATTTGAAATACTTTCCATCCTACTAATCCCACAAGCAGATAGGGTATGGCCATCAGATAAAGAATTCCATTATTAATTCCTTTTGCTGTCTGCTGTCCTTCCTCAGATTGCAAGACTGCCCTACACATAGAACACTGTGCAAAAATGAGGTCTACTCCCAAAATAAGGAAGAGGAAGAAAAAGAAAAAAGGGCTAAATTTAGGCATAATAGGGAGCAATCATCAGATATACGATAACACCTGTAACAGCTATATAAAGCCAGATAGGAAAGGTATAACGCGCTATTTTTTTATGCTCAAAAAACAGATTTGAGAGGGCTCTTACATAGGTAATCAAAACCATTGGAATAATTCCAATAGAGAGCAAAATATGACTGATTAGTATAAAATAATACACATACTTTATAAAGCCTTCACCCCCATAGGGAGTAGGATCTGAAGTCATATGGTAAGTCACATACATCACTAAAAAAATAAGTGATAGTCCAATGGCGGTCTTCATCAATTGTTCGTGTAGTACAATATTTTTTCTTTTTATGGCAAAATAGGCGACTATCAATAATATAGCTGTAATACCATTAATTGTAGCATAGATAGGGGGTAAAAAAGACAAAGGAGCCACATTAGGTATTCTTATAGTAAATAAAATTGCCACAACAATGGGAATGACCACTGAGACACCCCAGATCCAAAGTCGGTATTTTTTCATGTAATTTTCAGATTTCATAGCATTCATAGCCTCATTCCTTTAAGAGTTTTTCAATATCCTCAATTAGGAGGTCTACTTCCTGAACTTCAAGTTGCTCTTGATCAATCCCCATATAATACACAATAGGATTATTAAACTGATCCGTTCTTGAACGAATAAAACCGTCTTTGTCAATAAGAGCGAAATACCCTTGGTGTTCAAAACCCCCTTCTACTCTCGGATTTACAGAAGCAAAGATATTAAATCCTTGATTTGCAAGGGCGTAAATTTGGTCTTTATCTCCTGTGAGGAAGTGCCAGTTTTGAGAAACAACCTCATAATCTTCAGCATAAGCTTTTAAAACAGAGGGTGTGTCATGCTCAGGATCTATTGTAAAAGAAGCAATACCAAAATCAGAACGAGAACCAAAACGGGCTTCAATTCTTTTCATATTCTTATTCATAATTGGGCAGATACTGGGGCAAGAGGTAAAAAAGAATTCTGTTACATATACTTTTTCTTTAAAATCTTCATTTGAAATAAATAAGCTATCCTGGTTCAAAAAAGTAAATTCGGGGACTCTTTTTGCCTCTCCATTAAGGGTAATATATTGGAGGGGGCTACTTGAAAGTGTCCGATTTTCCTCAACGATCGAATCTGAAGAAATTCGAGCCATTATTTTAGGAATAAATAAAAGACCAAAAATTAAAACAACTAAAAAAAGACCGATGTATTTGAATTTGAACATATCTTTATTTTTCTCGCTCGGAGTTGTAAATCTTTAAAGCCAGACGATACTCAGCTAAAATCACTTTGACATCATCTATCATTTTTTTATTGATCTGTGCTACTGAACGTGCATCAAAACCGTAAAGTACACCATCGTCTTCGTCATCATCCCTTCCCCTTAAATTAGCCGCTTTATCAATAATAAAAACATAGGGTGTACTTGCAGCTTTATCTAACTCCAGCGGTGTTTTCAGTGAACGAAAGTGCTGCTCCATTTGCCCTTTAGTCAGACAAATAAAATTCCACCTACTTAAATCAGTTCCAACACCCTCTTTTAGCGCATTTTTAAGTTGAGCTACTTCTTCAGCATATTCTTGATTGACAAGAAAGACAAATTGAAAGTCTTGAAACTCATAAAAGCGTTTATATATTTTTTCATTCAAATTGAGGGCTTCTGCCTTTTTAGAAGCTAAACTCCCCCCCCAATAGCCTAAAATTGTAATCTTATCCTTTAGCTGGATTGACTGTAATGAATCAAAGGAACTAATTTCGGCTACTCCTTCAGTGAGTACAGGTAATTTGGCAAAGTTATTTTTACCAGAGGCAAAAAAAAGATAAACCAAGAGTGGAAAAATAAATAGAATTCCGAGTACCAGTTTTTTATTTAAATCACTCTTTTTCATCAAAAAAAGCGGCCTTTTACCGCTAGTTTATATTTATAAGAGGCTTAAAAATTCCAAGCTACAAAGCCAGAATTCATTACATCAAAGATATAAACCGCCTCTACCAGTAGAATAAATGCCAGATAAGGAATTAAGATTAATAAGGGCAGGACAATCGCATTTTTCAGCCCGCTCTTCTCATCTCTCACATGCATAAAATCCCAAGCAATATAGTAGGCTTTTACTAAGGTGAGTATAATAAAAATCCAATTCAAAATTTTCATTTTCAAAAAAGAAACAAGTAAAGCTTCAGGTTTTATGATTCCCAAGACAACTTCAATCGTAGTAACAATTGAAAGAAAAATTAATACTCCCCAAATTTTTTGTTGATTGGATTTAAATTTTAAAAGTCCTCTAAAAATTGCGAGTTTGTGTGCTTCTGCAGCCATTTAGTTAAAATTATAAGGTTTATACAAGGTAGAAAAAGGTAAATACAAACACCCAGACCAGGTCTACAAAGTGCCAGTACAATCCGACTTTTTCGACCATTTCATAATGCCCTCTCCGCTCATAGGTGCCAAGAATGACATTAAAGAAAATAATAATATTTATGACAACTCCAGAAAATACGTGGAAGCCATGGAAGCCCGTAATAAAGAAAAAGAAGTCCGCAAAGAGTCGATTTCCATATTCATTATGAATGAGATTTGCTCCTTCTACTACTCCTACAGCAGCATTGAGCTTTTCCAGTGAGGCAGCACGTGAGAGCACGGTCTTCTCTCCTTTTTCATTGAGTTCTTGCGTACGAATCACAAGGTTTTCATCTGCTATAAATCCTTTTTTTACTTCAGCTAGAGAGACTGTGGGCAATGCCGTTTCATCTTCATACCAGACCCCCTTATTGGATTGGTGGGTGGCTCGTTCAGTTTCGATACCAAGAGCAAATTCTTGAATGGCTGCGCGCTTGCCTGTAGAAGCATCCACAAACTGAAGGATTTGTCCTCCTTTGGTTTCTAAAGCACCGTATTCTCCTTTGATAAAATTTTTCCATTCCCAAGCTTGTGAACCCACAAAAATCGCGCCTCCAATAATGGTTAAAAGCATATAAAAGGTGACTTTCGCTTTTTGCATATGATGTCCCGCGTCCACAGCGAGTACCATCGTTACCGAGGAAAAAATAAGGATAAATGTCATTAAAGCCACATAATACATGGGGGCATCGATACCGTGTAAAAACGGAAAGTGCGTAAAAACTTCATCAGCAATGGGCCATGTATTAATGTTTTTAAATCTTGAAAAACCGTAAGAAACTAAAAATCCAGTAAATGTTAGTGCATCAGATACGATAAAAAACCACATCATCATTTTACCATAACTCGCATTTAAAGGGCGGTTACCCCCTCCCCACACTTGCTCGTTTTCTGCTGCGTTCGCCGTTACTTCCATATTGTCATGTTAAATTCAGTACAAATTTATTAATTTTTAACCGTAGAATGAAACGAATAAAAATAAATATAACCAGAGTAAATCTAGAAAATGCCAAAAGGTAACTGCTAACTCAAAACCCAAGGTATTTCCTTCTTTATAGCTTCCTTTATAAGTCTTTAATAAAATATATAAAACCACTAAAATTCCAGCCGTTAGATGTGCTAAATGCAGGAGCACGAGCACATATAAATAAGAGGTTGTGATTGTGCTTTCTGCCCCTGTAAAGTAATAACCCATTTCAATAAGTTCCCCAAAGCCCTTAAATTGAAAATAAACAAAGGCAAGCGCCAAACTAAGAGTAAACAAAAGTAAAGATTGGGCTCTTTTGGGGCTTGCTGTTTTAATTGACCTCAACGCCATATAAAAGGTTCCACTACTCAATAGTAAAATAAGCGTACTTAGGCTAAAAGCAAAAGGAAGTTGAATTTGCTCAATCCAATCTGATCGGGAACTACTCACTACATAAGCACTGGTAAGTCCTGCAAAAGTCATACTCATGCTGATCATCCCAAACCAAAGCATCATTTTTTTGGCTCGATTATTTTTTACTGTTAGTGTATCATTAGTATTCATTGTAATATATATTTATCTAGTACATAGATCAATTGGATTCCAGTGATATAAAAAATACTCACCCGAATTAAAAAACGTGCTGCTATTGTAGTTTTAAGGTACATAAGTTGCATAGCAGCATAAAGCAATAAGAGTCCTAAAATGAGTACTCCTATAGCCGCGGAAGGTGTTAAAATTAGTTGGCCTGTAAATTGAATAGCGGGCAATAAAGAGATTAAAACCGTCCAAAAGGAATAGAAAACAATTTGAAAGGCAGTAGTTTGATCTGGCTTTCCTGAAGGTAACATTTTAAAGCCAGCTTTCTGATATTGTGGATGCAAAAGCCATCCGATAGCCCAAAAATGAGGAAATTGCCAAAAAAATTGAACCATAAATAGTACCCCTGGCTCAATACCAAAACGATTGGTAGCCGCTACCCAGCCCAGCATAAATGGAATGGCACCCGGGAAAGCCCCAACAAATACGGATAAAGAGGTTTTTTGTTTTAATGGTGTATATAAACACGCATAGATAAAAATTGAAGTACTGGCAAAAAAAGCAGTTTTAAGATTTATAAAGTAAAGGGCTGCAACGCCCAAAATGGTAAGTATCACACCTAAAAAAAGTGCGGTATGGGGCAACATCCGTTCTGCTGGCAGGGGTCTATTTTGGGTGCGTTCCATCAGCTTGTCTGAGTCTTTTTCAAAAACTTGATTGAAAATATTAGACGCTCCAACCACACCCAGGCCTCCTACTATGAGTAAAAGGAGAATCGAATAATCAACAGAATCAGCTGCTAAAAAATAGCCCGCAAGGGATGAAATCACAACAGAGATAGAAAGCCTCACTTTTGTGAGTTCAAAAAAATCAGAAAAACTCAAGCCTGGAGTAGCAACTAATTTGGTATGATTTTGGCTCATCAACGGCATCTTCAATGTGCAAAGATAGTTGACAAAAAGCCAATGTCCAATCTATTTTAGCTTTAATACCAAAAGACTACTGCAAATGAAATGTAATCGGAATACTGAAGGGCACTCTTACTGGCCTTCCCCTTTATTTTCCTGGTATCATTTGTGGTAGTATAGATATAATTCGCTAGGCTTCAACTTCTAAGTTTTTATCAGGACCCCGCATTTGGATATTGGTAATTGTACCGTCTTTATCAATAAGAAAAGTAGTAAACACAAGTCCTTGAATTCCCATTTCTTGTGCTATTTCAGGATATCTAAAATGTTTTTTGACATGTTTATTAATTTGTTCTGTTATAGGGATGTCGTCATCTTCTTCCGTATTGACATCAAGTGCTTGATAGTCAAAGTTGGTTTTTTCATAGCTCTTCCATTCGATGGCACGCCAAGTTATAAATAACATAAGGCAGAGACCAATTACAAAATAAAGCGAAGAATTTTTACGTAGGTCCGCATTGGGGTTTTTCTTTAATTTCATGGGTTTCAGATTTAAGGGTTGTTTTAAAATACAAAAAAATCTCCTTCACCCTTTATTTGCAATAAAAAAACCCATCAAAATGATGGGTTTAAATTTTTAAATAAGTAAGCTACTACTGCAAACGGAATGTAATCGGTATACTAAAAGGGACTCTCACTGGACGCCCTCTTTGCTTACCAGGAGTCATTTGGGGTAATTTAGAAATTATCCGTTGTGCCTCCGCTTCTAAATTTTTATCTGGGCCTCTCATTCTTATATTAGAGATGCTTCCGTCTTTAGCAATGATAAAATTAACATATACACGACCTTGGATTCCCATTTCCTGAGCGATTTCAGGGTATCTAAAGTTTTTGCGAATATGCTTGTTCATTTGTTCCTGAAAACAATTTCTGCGTTCAGACTTAGCCACCTTTTCACAACCTGGAAAAATGGGTACGTCTTCAATAACAGCAAAAGGTACGTCTACATCTTCAAATTCTTCTTCAATTACTTCTACTACCTCAACAATTTCATCTTCATTTGTTTCAGTAGATTCTATGACCGTTTCCTCAACTTCCTCTTCATCTTCAACAACCTCAATGACTTCAGGTGCTGGTGGCGG
>WTIP01000108.1 GCA_011525195.1 Flavobacteriales bacterium
CTGATTGACGGATCAGATTAATTGCAAACTTATGGCCTTCGGGAGATTTCAAATTAACGGCGACACTTCTTTTGTTGCGATTGAATGCCCCAAAGAAACCAGATCCTGATCCGGGTAGATAGCGGGTTTTGTCTCCTTTGGGAGCGGGCTCAACTTTCACAACATCGGCACCAAGGTCCGCTAAAATAAGACCACAGCTAGGACCCAGAACCATATGGCTAAATTCTACAACTTTTATACCTTTTAACGGATAGGTCGAGCCACTCATCTAATACTCCTATGAATTCAAATTTTTGGCAAAATTTGATTTGAACTAAATTTACGATAAAATTTGTACACCGAGCGAAACTATTCTTTAGTGATAATTAATTAAGAATTTTTAAAATAAGTTATTTACTTTTTAAATTTTTCCCCTGTTCCATTCCAGTAACCAGCTTTGTAGAGTTCGGATTTGTCTGGGAATGATAGAAATTTATGGGCTTCCTGAACCCAAATATTATCAACAATATCTATTTCGTACCTTTGATCGATAGAGCCCAAAGAAATATGTCTCTGCTCCATATCTGGAACCTTTATTCCTATGATTGTTCCGCAATTAGAACAAAATTGATTTATCATTGGCCTTCCGTGTTCTGTTTTATGATCGGTGTAAGATTTAAGCGTTTCACCTGAGAAGGTAATATCGGTTTCATTAAACAAAATAAATGACCTGAATACATTACCGCTTGTAGTTTGACACCAATTGCAATGACAATTTACTTTCCACGTGGGTTCGCCCTTAATTCTATATGTGATAGAACCGCAACGGCACCCACCAGTGTAGTTGAATTGGCTGTCTGTCATATTAATCACCTAATAAAAAATGTTTTCAGCTTCATAAAATGACTTGTTGCTAAACTTTACATAAAGTTAGTTTTGAACCAAAACTTACCAGATTTTTTCCAAACCTTGCAGTAAATAGTCCTCACAAATCGCAGGTGTCACTTTTTGATAATCATCTAAATTTTGGATTTCGGGTCTTGCCTTCTTGTAAATGTCTAAAAATCTCTTAGCACCATCCAAATCACCCAGATGAACACTTATAGCTGCTCGAAATCCGTCGTGTCTGCTATGAGAGTTGCGCTCATAGACAATGTTACTCCAAAACATTGCCTGTTTAGAGTTCCCCATTGCCATGTAAAGAAGCGGAAAAAAAGCTTCATAAACTCTGCTTCTTATTGGATCTAATTCTATTGCTTTTTCAATGTAGCTTTCCGCTTCTGAGAACCTCTTTTCGTTACATAATGCTAAGCCAAAGTCGAAATTTGAACCGGCATGGCTTGGGTTTAAATCAAGAGCTTTTTCAGCATATTTTAGTCGTTGTTGATAATCCTTCTTTAAATTGAAAGACCTACTGTAAGCGCTTACGGCCTCTGGATTATTGGGATCAATATTAAAAGCAGCAAATGCTACCTCGTGGAACTTTTGTTCATTACTTTCTCTCTGGTCACTATACTCGTTTGTGAACATTCTATCGTAAAGACATCTGCTTTTCAGAACAAATGCGTCACAAAATTGACCATCAATTGATATAGCTTTTTCGCAAAGCTCCATAACTTCATCGATATGGATATCGCGATTATGCTCATTGAATAATGCTAAACCTTTTAGGTAATTATCCCAAGCCGAAAATGAAGAAGGTGGCTTCGATTTAACTCTTTCATGTTCTCTTCCCTTTAATGCTGGCAGGATCAATGCTGCAACTTCTTGCGATACTTCATCCTGCACTTCAAAAATATCATCTAGTGAGCGATCCCATCTTTTTGACCAAACTTGTTGTTCGTCTTTTCCATCGACAAGACTTGCAGTAATTCTTACCTTGTTGCCACTCTTTCGGATACTTCCTTCTACAATATAGTTAGCATTAAGCTCCTTCGCTATTTCTGATGTTTTGGCATCACGGCCCTTAAAACTAAAACTTGAGTTTCGAGATACTACAGGAAATGATTTCCACGAAGATAAATTACTTATGATATCCTCGCTCACCCCATCTGCAAAATATTCTTGTTCTTCATCATTGCTCATATTTTTAAAAGGTATCACTGCAATTGTTGGGGGCTTGCCAGTATCCTGCAGTTCATCATTTTTTTCTAAATTCAGTTCTCTGCGCTGAATTCCATCAATATTAACATCAAACGCATGGACTAATGTATTTTTCACTTTTTGATTTCCTAAATCAGCAAAGTTAAAATCTACCTTTTGACTCACAAATTCATGAACTGATTTAGATAAAGAAACGCCACCCGGTTGGCAGAATGATTCCAGCCGGGCTGCAACATTGACACCATCACCATAGAGGTTGGTTCCCTCTACGATTACCTCACCCATATTTAAACCGATTCTAAACATCATCTGATATTCTTCAGTTACTGTGTTATTGCGTTGTTTTATCAGTTTTTGAAATTCGGTTGAACAAATTAGGGCAGACACTGCGCTTTGAAATTCTGCAAGCACTGAGTCTCCTGCTGTATTAAAAATACGGCCGCCGTACTCATCAAATAATCTTGCTAATATGTCTTTGCATGCATTCAAGCTTTGCATCGTGGCATTTTCATTTTGAGCCATTAGCTTTGAAAACCCGACTGCATCAGTTACAAATATAACTGCAATTTTCCTTTCAATTGAAGCATCGGTCATTGTTTTGGAACCTAACTCTAACTAGTTTCTTCTCTGTAGATTATAATTGATAAAAATTTTTGGAAGAAAAAAATTTTCGTGAAGTAGAGAATGCCCCTGTAATGCATAAACAAGTAGCTTTCTATACTGAAAGATACTAAGTATACCGCGGGCTATGCGTGTGAAAAAAAGATGAAAAAGAGTGATAAAGTAATAATTACCTGTGCTATTACTGGTGCAATTCACACACCATCAATGTCCCCGTATCTTCCTATTACTCCGGATGAAATAACAAAAGATGCAATTGCTGCAGCAGAAGCGGGCGCTGCCATTTTACATCTTCACGCCCGCAATCCAGAAACTGGACAACCAGATCAATCGCCGGACGGTTTTGCACCTTTTTTGCCGCGCATAAAACAAGGAACGAATTCGGTTATTAATA
>WTIP01000042.1 GCA_011525195.1 Flavobacteriales bacterium
TCAAGTGCAAAAAAACGTTTTAAACTTACGGGTAGTGGTAAGATTAAAAGAAAGCACGCCTTTAAGAGTCATATCTTAACCAAAAAATCAAAAAAACGCAAGCTCAAACTAACTCACAGTGGTTTGGTTCACGAAAGTGATGCTAATAACATCAAAGAGCAGTTGCGGCTTAAATAAGGTTTAACTATTTATTAACCCGAAGTCAGGCTTCAAGTGCAATTTTGCCGCCTCCTTCAAAAATCAATTAAAATGCCAAGATCAGTAAATTCAGTTGCTTCTAGAGCACGTAGAAAGAAAATTTTAAAACAAGCCAAAGGCTTTTTCGGACGTAGAAAAAACGTTTGGACAATTGCAAAAAATGCGGTAGACAAAGCCATGCTTTACGCATACCGTGACCGTAAAACCAAAAAACGCAATTTCCGTGCCTTGTGGATTGCGAGAATCAATGCGGGAGCTCGTCTCAACGGTATGTCTTATAGTCAATTTATGGGTAAAGTAAAGGCGCAAAATATAGCGCTAAACAGAAAAGTTTTAGCCGACCTCGCCATGAATCATCCAGAGACCTTTAAAGCCATTGTTGACCAAGTCAAATAACTTCAAACTACCTTCGGGTAGTTTTTTTTTATATGTATACAATCTATCACAACCCGCGCTGTAGGAAGTCCAGAGAAGCCCTTACTTACCTGGAAGAGAGCGGTATAAATTATGATATAGTCCTCTATTTAAAAGACCCGCTGTCTAAGGCAGCGCTAAAGGAAATACTGAAGAAAACAGGGTTGACTGCCAGTCAGTTGGTTCGTAAAAATGAAGCTGAATGGAAAAGCCAACCCAACAGAGATGAAATGAGTGAGGATGAAATAATTGAGGTATGGATTCGCCATCCCAAAACCCTTGAGCGGCCTATCGTGACTACCGCTCAATCAGGCGTACTTGCACGTCCCTTAGAAAATTTAATCACTTTTCTTAACGCCAATTAAACCCAGGCAGCATTGTTCTGTCAAAGGGCTTTAAAATGTCTATGAAAAATAAATTTTTTGCACTACTTTTTTTCGGTTTGATTTCAACCCTATTTGCACAACGCCCTCAAGGAGGAGGACCTGGCAATTTTAGCAAACTTAAACTCACTGGGATTGTAGTGGATAAAGAAACTCAAGAGCCACTTGAGTACGCCACGATTTCCTTAATCAATAAGCGTTTTCCTGAACGCATCCAAGGGGGTATTACTGATGCTAAAGGAAATTTTAATCTGGAGGTCTTTCCTGGACAATACACAATTACTATTGAGTATATTGGATTTGATAAAGTCAATATTGAAAATAAAGTCCTTCGCGAAAACGAAGATCTAGGCCGTATTGAGCTTGAAATTGCGGCAGAAACCCTTCAAGAAGTAGAGCTTGTAGGCGAACGTACCGAAGTAGAGATTCGCTTAGACAAGCGAATTTACAATGTAGGAAAAGACATCACTGTTCGTGGAGGCTCTGTAGCGGATGTATTGGATAATGTCCCCTCGGTTTCTGTGGATGTAGAAGGAAATATCGCCCTGCGAGGAAATGAAAATGTTCGGATTTTAATCAATGGAAAGCCCTCCGGCCTAGTGGGGCTATCGGGTCCTCAAGGCTTGCGCTCTTTACCTGCTGAATCTATTGAAAAAGTAGAAGTTGTTACCTCACCTTCAGCACGTTATGAAGCATCGGGAACGGCAGGTATATTAAATATCATCCTTAAAAAAGAAGAGCTAGAGGGCTTTAATGGATCATTTATCCTTAACGGGGGATTCCCTACTACCTACGGAGGAAATGCAACACTAAATTGGAGAACCAAAAAGCTCAATCTGTTTAGTACAACTTCACTTCGTAATTCTGAATCTCGAGGCGGGGGTATCTTTGAAAGTGAAAATTTCAACCCCGTACGCTTTGTCAATGAAGACCGAGACTACCAACGATTTCGAAACAGTATCTTTTTCAATCTGGGTGCTGAATACTTTTTTAATGATAAAACTTCTCTAACAGTAAGCGGCTTTGTCAGAAAAAGTAATAATGAGAGTAATAATACCACCGAAATTGAAAACCTCAATGCATCTGGATTGGTTATCGATCGATTTGGTCGCTATCAATTTGAAGAAGAAGTAGACAATTCACAACAGTTATCCGCCAACTTCACCAAAAAATTTGACGACAAAGGACATGAACTTATCATTGAGTTTCAAACAGAAGCCAGTGGGGAAGATGAAAGTGATCTTGCAGAAAATACAAGTACTTTTAACCAAGAGTCGGAAACGCTGGAAGACCAGAACAGAACACTCCTTCAAATGGATTATGTCTGGCCTGTAAATGAGAATACCCAATTTGAACTGGGCTATAGGGGAGATTTTAGTACGCAAAAGACCGAATACAATGTTTTTGACCTATTGGAGTCCGGAAGAACACCAAATATCCAATTGACCAATTTCTTAGGCTTTACGCAAAATGTTAATGCCGCCTATACGCAGTTTGGCCAAAAAATTGAGCAGTTTTCCTATCTAATGGGTTTACGTATGGAAAAAACCCATATTGAAATTGATCAAAGAACGTCTAATATCTATAAGGAAAAAGATTACACCGATTGGTTTCCCACCCTCAACCTCTCTTTTGAGTTTAGTGAAAAAGAAAATATCACTTTAGGTTACAGTAGACGCATTCGACGTCCGCGCTCCTGGTCGTTAAACCCCTTTCGGTCACTAACGAGTTTGACCTTTTTTAGAGAAGGAAATCCTGATTTAGACCCCTCCTACTCTAATCTTTATGATTTGGGCTATCTGAAAAGATGGGATAAATTTACTTTCAATGGATCGATTTATTATCAAAAAGCGACCCAAGTTATAGAACGCATCACAGAGGCGACAGGCGAATTGGTAGTGGTGAGTGAAGATCCCTTGGTTGAACTTCCTCAATTTAGATCGACCTCAATTAACTTATCAGAAAATGCCCGAACAGGGACAGAATTTACATTGACTTACACCCCAAAACGCCGTGTGAGAATCAGTGGAAACTTTAATATTTTCAATTCTGAAACCATCGGTTCTTATAAAGGAGTAGCGCTTGATAGAGAAATCATTAGTTGGTTTGCGCGCTTAAATAGTAGTTTCCCTATGCCCTTTGGAATCAATACACAATTTAACGGGTTTTATTTTGGACCAAGAGCCAACGCCCAGACAGAATCTAAAGGGATTGTTACTTTTTCAGGTGCTCTTAATAAGCCTATGCTAAATGACAAAGCCACGCTTTCTTTTAGAGTGAGTGATATTTTGAATTCTTCAAAAAGGAAAAGCACGACTGAAACAGCGGATTTCAGAAATTATACTGAATTTCAGTGGAGACAGCCCACTTATATCTTTACATTTACCTACCGTGTAAACGAACGTAAAATGGACCGAAGAAGAAACAACCGAGGACAAAACTTTGGGGACGGTGACGAGCAACCCGATTTTTAATAAAACAAAAAAGGACTTAAAAGCCCTTTTTTTATTTATTTAATTCTTTAACTTTTTCAGCTGATCTGCCGTATTTTAAATATTCTCTGAAGGCCCCTACTAGCCAATAAGGAATTACAAAGGCAAGTAAAAATATCATTAGCCAAAACCCTATAGTGAGTATGGTTAAGAAAGAAAGAAATCCGAGGTACTGATCAAATTCAAACATTTGGTTGTTTTAAAGTTCAAAAATAATCATTTTTTTGTTTTTATTAAATCTTCTGCCTACTTCCTGATTATTTTTTAAAAAAAAAATACTGGAAGGGGACGTTAATTTTAAACCTCCTATTTTTGCAGTAAATAAATCACTATGGAGTACCGGATTGAAAAAGATACATTAGGAGAAGTTCAAGTACCCAAAAACGTCTATTGGGGTGCGCAAACAGAGCGCTCTCGATCAAATTTTAAAATTGGTGCAGCAGCTTCTATGCCACTTGAAATTATTTATGGCTTTGCTTATTTAAAAAAAGCAGCGGCCTATACGAATCATAAACTGGGTGTTTTAGACCAAAAAAAGAGAGACCTGATTGCCCAAGTTTGTGATGAAATTTTGGAGGGGCAACACGACGATCAGTTTCCGCTGGTAATCTGGCAAACAGGGTCAGGGACACAAAGCAATATGAATGTCAATGAAGTCATTGCCAACCGTGCCCATGTGATTGAAGGAAAAAGCTTGGGTTCTGGAGAGAAAACACTGGCGCCAAATGACGATGTAAATAAATCTCAATCTTCCAATGATACCTTTCCCACAGGCATGCATATTGCGGCCTATAAAATGATAATTGAAGTTACATTACCCGGTGTAAAAAAACTCAGGGAGGCTTTACACGAGAAAGCCCTCGCTTTTCAATCTGTGGTAAAGATTGGCCGTACGCATTTAATGGATGCAACACCCCTAACACTGGGTCAAGAATTTTCGGGCTATGTATCCCAGCTAGACCATGGAATCAAAGCCTTAACGAATACTTTCGATCATCTTTCAGAACTGGCATTAGGGGGTACTGCAGTAGGTACGGGCATCAATACACCTAAAGGCTATGCCGAAGAAGTGGCTGCCTTTATTGCAACATTTACGGGGCTTCCTTTTAAGACTGCAGCAAATAAATTTGAGGCCCTCGCTGCTCACGATGCATTGGTAGAAACCCATGGAGCCCTCAAACAACTTGCAGTTTCTTTAAATAAAATTGCCAATGATATTCGCTTAATGGCCTCGGGCCCAAGATCTGGAATTGGCGAATTAATGATTCCTGCCAATGAACCCGGAAGTTCTATTATGCCTGGCAAAGTAAATCCAACGCAGTGCGAAGCCCTTACTATGGTTTGCGCACAGGTGATGGGTAATGATACGGCTATTACTGTAGGAGGAACCCAGGGACACTATGAACTGAATGTTTTTAAACCACTGATGGCGGCTAATTTGTTACAATCTGCCAGACTTCTAGGCGATGCGTGTGAAAGTTTTACGGTAAATTGTGTACTTGGAATAGCACCCAATCCTTCAAGAATAGATGAATTAGTTCAAAATTCGCTAATGCTAGTTACAGCCCTAAATACAAAAATAGGGTATTATAAAGCAGCTGAAATCGCAAATAAAGCGCACCAGGAAGGGAGCAGTTTAAAAGAAGCTGGCTTGGCTTTGGGTTACCTCACCGAAGAAGAATTTGATGCATGGGTGCGTCCCGAAGAGATGACGGGTAATGACTAATGCGCTCCAATTCAGGAATTATCAAGCAAAAGACGCCAAAATATTTAAATCCTTAAATATCGAATGGCTGGAGACTTATTTTGAAGTAGAACCTTATGATAAATTGGTTTTAAGCAATCCCCAAAAAGAAATTCTCGATCCTGGAGGTCAGATTTTTATGTTATTAAAAGACAATCGCATCATTGGTACTTTTGCCTTTATAAATAAAGGTAATGGGATTTATGAGTTTAGTAAAATGGCAATAAAACCTGAAGAACGAGGTAAAGGCTATGGCAATTTAATGATGCAATATATGGTTCAATATGCTGCACAACAGCCTTGGAAAAAATTAATTCTTTATTCCAATACCTTGCTTATGAATTCTATTCATCTCTACCGGAAATATGGTTTTCAGGAAGTTCCTATCGATCCTGGAATTCAATACGCTAGGGGGAATATAAAAATGGAATATCTTTTGAACTCCTAGTCTCGGGTAAGTTTTCTGTACTGTATTCGCTTAGGAAGTAAATCTTGACCGAGTCTTTTCTTTTTATTTTCTTCATAGTCTGAAAAAGATCCTTGAAAGAAATAAACTTGAGAATCTCCTTCAAAAGCCAAAATATGGGTACAGATCCGATCTAAAAACCAACGGTCATGAGAAATGACCACAACACAACCTGCAAAGTTTTCGAGCCCTTCTTCTAGAGCACGTAATGTATTCACATCTAAGTCATTAGTAGGCTCATCTAAAAGTAAAACATTACCTTCTTCTTTGAGAGTCATTGCGAGATGGAGTCGGTTGCGCTCTCCTCCAGATAAGGTTGCTACTTTTTTATTTTGCTCACTTCCGCTAAAATTAAAACGACTTAAAAAAGCCCTTGAATTGATCTGCCTTCCTCCTAGCATGATTAGGTCTTGCTCGTCACTAAAATTCTGCCAGATTGTTTTATTTGGATCGATGGCCGCATGTGATTGGTCCACATAGGCCAACTTAACGGTATCCCCTACCGTAAACTTTCCTCCATCTGCTGCTTCTTCCCCCATGATCATTTTAAAAACCGTAGACTTACCTGCTCCATTTGGACCAATAACACCCACAATTCCTGCTTGGGGGAGTACAAAATTTAAATCATCATAGAGTAAATTATCACCATATGCTTTAGAAACACTTTGGGCTTCAATCACTTGAGTACCCAATCTGGGACCATTAGGGATAAAAATTTCCAGCTTTTCATCGACCTGTTTCTGGTCTTGACTCATCAATTTATCATAATTGGACAGTCGTGCCTTTTGCTTTGTCTGGCGTCCTTTGGGTGCCATACGAACCCACTCGAGTTCACGTTCCAATGTTTTTTGTCGTTTAGAGGCTTGCTTTTGTTCCTGTGCCAAGCGCTTCGATTTTTGGTCTAGCCATGAGGAATAGTTGCCTTTCCAGGGAATGCCTTCTCCGCGATCCAATTCTAAAATCCAACCCGCTACATTGTCTAAAAAATAACGGTCGTGCGTTACTGCAATAACAGTCCCTTGATATTGGGCTAAATGATGCTCTAACCAATGAACCGATTCGGCATCTAAGTGGTTAGTAGGTTCGTCTAGTAGTAATACATCCGGTTTCTTAAGCAACAGTCTACAGAGCGCTACTCGCCTGCGTTCTCCTCCCGATAAAACGCCTATTTTTTGATCCCCAGGAGGGGTTCTTAAGGCATCCATTGCAATTTCAAGTTGGGTGTCAAGGTCCCAAGCATTTAAGGCATCTATTTGATCTTGTAATTGCGCTTGGCGGTCCATTAGTGTTTGCATTTTTTCGGCATTTTCATAAACCTCAGGCAGCGCAAATTGATCATTAATATGGTTGTATTCATCCAGTACGGCGACGGTAGCAGCGGCTCCTTCTTTTACTACTTCCAATACTGTTTTATCATCATCAAGTTCAGGTTCCTGCTCCAGGTAGCCTACGGTGTAGTCTTTCGAAAAAACCACATCACCCTGAAAATTTGTATCTAAACCCGCTATAATCTTGAGAAGCGTAGATTTCCCAGAACCATTAAGGCCCAAAATTCCAATTTTGGCACCATAGAAAAAACTTAAGTATATATTTTTTAAAACCGCTTGGGTGGCACCGGGGTAGGTTTTATTTACCCCATTCATTGAAAAAATGATTTTTTTATCGTCTGCCATACTAAATACGCCCTTTTAATGCATTAAAAGCCCATGCCATTGCGTAGAATCCTACACCTGCAATAGAAAACCCGATTGCATACGCTCTATATTTAAGTAAACCTATTAAAATTAAGGCAGTACCAAGGATTGCCATTACCAGTGCAGTATATCCAAAAATTTTATTTTTGTTTAAGCTCATGATAAATAGTGAAAAGACAAATATCGAACTTTTATTTAGAAACCTCCCTATAGAAATTAGTACTTTCGTACTTCAGAATGCGATTCAATGAAATTAGAAAAAGAAAAAAATAAAGACGCCCTTAAAGTGGCGTGGGCTGAGCTAGAGGCCCGAGTAAGGAAAATTAAACTTGGAGGCGGAAAAGAGCGATTAAAAAAATTAGAAGCAAAAGGCAAATTAAGCGCCAGACAGCGCATTAATCTACTTGTAGACGATGCTGAGGATGTGCTGGAAATCGGTGTATTAGCTGCAGAGAATATGTATGAAGAATACGGAGGGTGTCCAGCAGCAGGAGTCGTTGTTGTACTAGGAAAAATTCAAGGAAAATATTGCATCATCCTTGCTAATGATGCTACTGTTAAAGCAGGAGCTTGGTTTCCCATGACGGCTAAGAAAAATTTAAGGGCCCAAGAAATCGCAATGGAGAACAGAATTCCGATTATTTATTTGGTAGACAGTGCAGGTATCTTTTTGCCTCTTCAGGATCAAATTTTTGCCGATAAAGAGGATTTTGGACGAATTTTTAGAAATAATGCCCGTATGAGCAGTAAAGGGATTATTCAGATTGCAGCTGTTATGGGAAGTTGTGTGGCGGGAGGAGCCTATTTGCCTATTATGTCGGACGAATCGATTATAGTAGAAAAAACAGGAAGTATCTTTTTGGCGGGTAGCTATTTAGTAAAAGCTGCTATAGGAGAAACCATAGATAATGAAACCCTTGGAGGAGCAGAAACGCACAGCAGTATCAGTGGTGTTACTGACTATAAAGTAAAAGATGATCAAGCTGCTTTAGAAAAAATTAAAAGGCTCGTCGAAAAAATAGGAAGTCGCCCGCAAGCAGGATTTCAGCGTTCTGAGTCAGCCCCTCCCAAATTCCCTATCGATGAGATTTACGGCTGCTTACCCAAAGAGAGAACCCAGCCTTATGATACCTATGCCTTACTTGACCACCTAGTTGATGAAGATTCTCTAGACGAATATAAAAAAGAGTATGGTCAAACCTTGATAACTACCTATGCAAAAATTGAGGGCTGGTCTATTGGAATTGTGGCCAATCAAAGAAACGTAGTAAAAAATAAAAAAGGAGAAATGCAATTTGGAGGAGTCATCTACGGTGATGCGGCAGACAAAGCCACCCGTTTTATCGCCAATTGCAATCAGCGTAATATTCCACTCGTTTTTTTACAAGATGTAACTGGGTTTATGGTAGGCAGCAAAGCCGAGCACAGCGGAATCATTAAAGACGGCGCTAAGATGGTTAATGCTGTTGCAAATTCTGTAGTTCCCAAATTTACAATTGTATTAGGCAACTCATTCGGCGCAGGAAATTACGCGATGTGTGGACGTGCTTTCGATCCGCGTTTTATGGTAGCCTGGCCAACAGCTAAAATTGCAGTTATGGGAGGAACTCAAGCTGCTGATGTCTTACTTCAAATAGAAAAAGCTTCAACGAAAGAAGAAGTGCAAAAATCTGAAAAAGAGGAAATACTTAAAAAAGAAATACAACAGCGCTATGAGGAAAAAACAGAAATTCTCAATGCGGCCTCACAGCTTTGGATTGATGCAGTAATTGATCCTGCAAGCACAAGAAAATGGATCAGTCATGGAGTGGCCATTGCCAACCAAGCGCCCGCAGAAGAAAAATTCAATATGGGCGTTTTACAGGTCTAAAGTTTCTAAAGGAGTTATGGCCAGGGTTTGCTTTCTTTTAATTTTTCCGCTGTCCGTCTCGACAAAGTCTGGGAAAACGAGTATGGCTTTGGGGCACTCATAGGGAGCCAAGCGATCAAAACTTTTAATTTGATCAATTACTTGCTCTGTATCTAATGATTTCGAGTATCGCAAGGCCAAAATAACTTTTTCACCTAAATCCTCGTCTTCAATACCTCCTATAAAAAAGGGAACAGAGAGAACTTCCGAAAGCTTACGCTCGATTTGTTGCGGGTGGAGTTTTATTCCGCCCGAATTTATGGCTTCATCTACCCTTCCAATAAGTCGGAAACGACCCTCCTCCAATAGTTCGATGGCGTCATTAGTAACAAAGGATTTAACCTGAAGTGTATCGGAATTAACGATGAGACATCCCCTTTTATCTTGGGTGATTTTTACATGGGGTAGACACCTAAATTCAGAAGGGGCATCATTCATTGTTCGAACCGCGATATGAGAGAGTGTTTCTGTCATCCCATAAGTTTCAAATACATTTGCTTTCGTTTTAGCTAAGGCCTCCTGTAAAGATTTTGATACAAAGGCCCCACCTATAATTAGGGTCTTTACTTGATTTATTTTTTCTAAAGAATGAAAGGCTTGCATGGGCGTCATAGCAACAAAATCATAGCTTTTTTGATTTTTGTGAAAAGGACTTCTAGAGGGGGAGACTAAATCCAAGGAAAGCCCCAAAATAAGTGCCCTGATCAACATCATTTTTCCTGCTATAAAATTAGAAGGCAAACAATGCAGCGCCCGATCGCCCACACTCACATTAAAATACTCTCCTGTAGCAATGGCACTGTGCACCAGTGCTTGTTTATTAAAACATATGGTTTTTGGAGTAGCAGTAGTCCCTGAGGTAACGAGCTCTATAGTTTCTGAACGATCTAACCAGTCCATCAGAAAATCTCCTAAATAACGTTCAAAACGATCCCCTTCTTTTATAAAACTATAGGCTACCTGCTTTAGCCCCTCTCTATCATAGGAGAAACCATTAAGGGTAAAGCGATTGTGAATTTTTGTATAATGTGGAATTTGCATATCAAAATTGAGCTAAAAGTTTAGACCTCCAATCCTTCCATTGGTATTTTCTCGCCAAAACAAGTAAAAAAAGTGGATAGAAAATAAATAATGAGAGTAACAGCTCCCCTCCTAATGAGGGTTCTGAATGATCAATGAGAACAGATTCGGTTTGAAAAGCAGTCCAGGATGAGGTTACGAGTAAGGCCGTAATTAAATTATTGGCTGAATGAAAACCCAAAGCCAATTCTATACCGTCATCCATTAGTGTCATAATCCCTAAAAAAAGACCTGTTCCTATATAATAAATCAGTATTCCGTACCCTAATTTATCGACCTCTGGATTAAATAGGTGCAATACACCGAAGATAAAAGAGGTCATCAGTAAGGGTGCCCAAGCGTTTTTAAAAAGCCCGCCGAAACCTTGCATAAGATACCCTCTAAAAATAAATTCCTCAAGGCTTGTCTGAATAGGAATAAATACAATTGCTATGAGAAATAGAACTACAAACTTTTTACTGTCAAAATTCCAACTAAAGGATTCTGGATTAAGGAAAAAATCAAGCCCTAGGAGTGCCGAAGTAATGATTGACCAAAACAAAAAAGAAAATCCTACCCGAGACCAATCTACTTTGGGTCTTGCAGTAGTGATGCTCACTAAGGAGCGTTCGTGAAGCTTTACCACCACTAACCAAAGACCCAGAAATCCGACTGCAAAAGGGATTAAGAGGAGAAAGAGTTGGCTATTTTTATCGAGAACACGCAGTAATTCCATGGGGTCAGAAGCTAATGCAGCGGCAGCTTCCTTCATGAGAACAAAACTTAGTGGTAGTTGTCCTATTAAATTAAAAATTATGATAATAAAAGACCCCAGCAGATACATCCAAAAGGGATTTTTTGATATAAGCGCTTGTTTGATAAATAGTGACTTCATACTACCTCCCAATGTAGAGAATTATCAAGCATCAAACAACCTTTTTTTATACACAGAGGACTTGAAATATTATTTGTAAAAAGTGAACCTGTGCCTAATCCTTGATGACCGCTAACCTCTTTCAAATACGTCCATTGGGCAATCGCATTGAGTCCAATATTACTCTCCAATGCGCTGGTTATCCACCAGCCTATAGCTAAATTATCAGCGTATTGAATCCATTGATCTGCCTCTTTAAATCCTCCCAATAAGCTAGGTTTAAGAATAATAAATTGGGGCTTTATTTCTTTGAGTAGTTGATGCTTTGATTCAGCAGTATGGGGTCCAATAAGCTCTTCATCAAGCGCTATTGGAACAGGGGTCTTACTGCATAAATCAGCCATTTTTTGCCATTGATTGATCCCTATCGGCTGTTCAATGGAGTGTACTTTATACTCACTTAAACGCTTTAGCTTTTCCAAGGCTTCATCAGGCTGGAATGCCCCATTCGCATCTACGCGCAGTATAATTTCTTTTTCAGTAAACTCCTTTCTTAATTGTGCTAATAAATCTAACTCACGCTCAAAATCTAGGGCTCCTATTTTAAGCTTGATGCAATTATAACCTGCCTTAAGAAGGTTTCTAATCTGCGTATTCATAGACTCAAATGAACCCATCCAAACCAACCCATTGATAGGGATGGCTCCTTTGCCCTGAGTAAATTTTGAGGGATAAAGTGAAAAAGAGTGAGTCCCTTCAAGACTG
>WTIP01000102.1 GCA_011525195.1 Flavobacteriales bacterium
CCCCCGACCCCCTCGGTGTAAACGAGGTGCTCTGAACCAACTGAGCTAAGCGCCCCACATTAAGACCGCAAATATATAATTTCTGAATTAATTCTTTAACATATAGTTTATAATTTATCGGATTTTATCTTCTACAAATTCGAGAACTTCAGCTACTACAAAAGTACTCCCGCAAACCAGTATAAAATCTGTAGGATCCACTGCATTTTTTGCCTCAGAAAAAGCGGCAGTTACAGTAGGATAAAAATCTAAATCAAGTGAAGATGATGCTAGCTCTAGACGAAGTTGGGCTACCTCTAAGGCACGGTCTAGCTTAGGGCTTGAAAAATAGTATTTTGCGTCAGGTGGTAAAGGTCTTAGGAGCTCTTGAATATTTTTCCCCTTTACAAATCCCATTACTAAATGCAACTGTTTATAAGAAAGTTGCTTTAATTGCGATGCAAGCCACTTTATGCCTTCTAGATTATGCCCTACATCCAAAATAATTTGAGGCGACTCATTAACTTTTTGCCAGCGGCCTAAAAAACGAGTAGTTGTTATGACATTTTTAAGGCCCTTTAGGGTTGTTAATTCAGTCACCAATGGAGCTTTAATATGGTCTAATGCCGTCAGTGAAGTCTCTATATTCTGCTTCTGATAATGGCCCTTTAAATCTGTGTGCCAAACCTGATTCGGCTTATTGCTGAAGTATATCGGCGCAGCCAATCCATTGGCAATTTGTTCAAAAACCTCAGCGGTTGCCTTGTCTTTTTCTCCTATTACTACTGGGACTTCTTTTTTTATAATACCCCCTTTTTCTTTAGCTATGGCAGGGCGGGTGGTTCCTAAAAACTCGGTATGGTCTAAGCCAATATTCGTAATTATTGAGAGTATGGGGGTAATGATATTGGTAGCATCTAATCGACCTCCAAGTCCTACTTCAATGAGGGCATAGTCTACTTTCATTTTTTTAAAATAAGTAAAGGCCATGGCTACGGTGAGTTCAAAAAAAGAAAATTGCTCCTTTTCAAAAAAAAGTTGATGTGCCTCAATAAAACTAATTACTTCTTCTTTTGGTATGAGCAGACCATTTAGCTTGATACGCTCTCTAAAATCCAATAAATGAGGGGAGGTATACAGTCCTACCTTATATCCTGAATTTTGTAAAATAGAAGCGAGAATATGGGAAGTAGATCCTTTTCCATTGGTACCTCCTATATGAATCGATTTAAAGGCCAAGTGGGGTTGTCCCAAATACTGATCGAGACGTTGCATCCGCTCTAATCCTGGCCGATAAGCGCTTGCCCCTTTCCTTTGGTACATTGGAAGTTTTGCAAACATCCAATCTAGGGTTTCTTGGTATGTTTTCAATATTTATTCCCCTAATTTAAATTGAATCACGACATAACCTATTTGCTCCGCTGGGGCTTTACTGTCAGGAAACCACTTATGGAGCAGAGCGGTCTTGCGTGCTGGCTCTAATAGGCAAGGATGGGTATTGGTAGTCCCCTTAATTCCTGGCTCAGCTTGAATTACATCACCGAATGTATTTACTGTTATTCGTACAACTACAGTGCCCTCCTGATTACAATCCTGCACGACTTTACCGCTAGACTGCAAACTTCTTCCATTTAGACCATATCCTTTTCCTCGACCGCCTAATCCGTTATTATTATAGTAACTGCTAGAATAGAGATTTCCTTCTAGCTTTCCTTTATCGCCTGCCACTAAATCAGTCCCCTCTCCTTGATCTTCTTCCCCTTCTTCCGTTTTATTATTTAATAAATTTGAAACTAAACTTTTGGTTGTTTCGGATACTTTTGGAGGTACTTTTTCGGCTGGCACCTGCTCAGGCTCTGTTCGCTCTGGAGTGGATTCGGTCTTTTTATTTTCGACTTTCTCTTCAGGTATGACTACTGAAGATTCTTCTTCGGTCAAAACTTCCTTGGCAGATTCTTGAGTTTTTGCTTCGGCTGTCTCACTTATCACTTCCTCTTCTACTACTGGCTGTTCTTCGACTTGCTCATTAGTTTGTGTATTTTTTAATGGCTGAACAGGACCCCTTCCCGCTGCAAGAGTTCCAAAGTTTACTTCCATTCCATAGCTTATCGGAGGGTCATAGTAAGTGAGGCCTAGCATAAAAAATAAAAGCAAAATGAGAATTGCAATTACTGCAGTGAGTCCAGCCGATTTTTTTTTATGGGGCGTATCCAACATCTTCTTCTCCTTATCGTTTAGGGCTTATCTACTGCTAAGACTACTTTTATTCCATTTTTATTGGCAATATTCATGACAAAAACAACTTCATCTATAGCCACCTTTTGCTCCGCTCTTAAAACTAAGGAAGGCTTATTTACTCCGCTAAGCGCCTGAATTAATTGATCTTCCAGTCGGGATTTCGTCACTCTTGCTTCATCTATAAAAAAACGTCCTTGTTCTGTAATGGTAACTGCTACTGTATTCCGATTTTCTGTTTTTCCTTCTCCTTGAGGTAGTTTTACTTCAATCGTATTGAGTTGTTTGGCGAGCGTTGAAGCAATCATAAAAAATATGAGCAATAGAAAAACCACATCTGTCATTGACGACATATTAAACTCAGGCTTAATCTGATTTCTTCCTCTGAGTCGCATCGCTTAGGCAGGTTCGTTAAGTAAATCTAAAAACTCCAAGCTAGAGGATTCCATCTGATAAACCGCCTTATTGATTTTTACTACTAAGTGATTAAACGAGATATATCCAAGAATTCCTACGATAAGTCCCGCAACAGTTGTGGTCATTGCAGTATAAAGTCCGTTAGCCAATAGTTGCATATCAATATTTCCTCCTGCATTAGAAATTTCAAAAATGGAAAGTATCATTCCGATAACAGTCCCCAAAAATCCCAGCATGGGAGCAGCACCTGCAATAGTGGCTAATACACTAATATTTTTTTCTAATTGGTACACCTCTAGTCTTCCAGCATTTTCAATGGCGGTATTAATATCCTCTAAAGGCCGACCAATACGCGAGAGTCCTTTTGCAATTAATCGGCTTACAGGAATATTTTCTTGGATACATAATTGCTGCGCTCCCTCAAGCTTTCCATTCATCACAAAGGAACGTATTTGAGGCATAAAATTAGGAGTTACTTTAACGGCAGCACGTATCGCAAATAAGCGTTCGAAATAGATATAAGTTACCACCATTAAAAGCAGGAAGAGAAAACCGATTATCAGCTGACCGCCAAGGCCGCCATTTTGTATCAGTTCTACTAAAGAAAGGGTTTTCTCCGTTTGAAGTGGAGTGGGCTCTTGGAAAAAGGTTAGCGGCATAAACTATAGTTTTATATTAGAAACGTTGATTTTGAAAAAAAAATTCTTTCTCTGTTTCTAAAATACAAAATCTCTGAGAAGCACAAAGACCACAAAACCAGCAAGAAATCCAGCAAAAGCCAACCAGGCTATTTTTTTTAAATACCAGAAAAAGTCAATTTTCTCCATACCCATAGCCACAACACCTGCGGCAGAACCAATGATAAGCATACTCCCCCCACTCCCTGCTGCATAAGCGATAAGGTGCCAAACAGGATCGTCTGTAGGAGCCGAAAACATGCCCATACTGGCTGCTACCAAGGGGACATTATCGATCACTGCAGAGCCAATACCCAATAAGCCCACTACAATATCTGTATTGGGAATGGCCTGATTTAAACCTTCTGCAAAATTAAAGAGAAGACCTAAAGATTCTAAAGCTGCAACGGCGAGTAATATTCCTAAAAAGAAAAGAATACTGGGTAGTTCTATTTTTGAAAGGGATTTATGTACCGGGCTGGCTGTTTGATGGGCATCACTTTCTTCATCAACAGATGTTATATTGATTTTGGATTTACTAAATATTTCTGCAAAAGTGGCCACTACTGCTAGTGAAAGCATCATTCCTACATAAGGAGGAAGGTGCGTGAGAGTTTTAAAGATTGGGACAAATACAATAGCAGACAGACCTAAATAAAGAATTGTTGCACCATGTTTGTGTGTTTCTATCTGCTCATTCTCCTGAATTTCTGGGAGGTCTCCTTGAAAAGCAGGAAGTAAACTGGCAATCCCTACTGGAACTACAAAACATAAAAGAGAGGGCAGTAATACATAACTTATTAATTTAACAGTTGTTACTTTATCTCCAATCCAAAGCATAGTGGTAGTCACATCTCCAATAGGAGACCAAGCCCCTCCAGCATTAGCACAAATAATTATTAAACCGGCAAACCACAACCTGGTCTCGCGGTCATGGATTACCTTCTGCAGTATAGTAATTAAAACAATTGTCGCTGTTAGGTTGTCAATAATGGCGGAAAGGATAAAAGCCAAAAGTCCAAAAATCCAAAGAAGGCCTTTTTTGCTTCGGGTTTTGATAAAGTTTTTAATCGTAAAGAAACCATTGAAGTAATCAATGATTTCAACTATTGTCATTGCGCCCAGAAGAAAAATAATAATTTCGGCAGTCTTGCCTAAATGGTGAAGCAAGATCTCATCAATATGGGTTGGCTCCAGTTCTTTAAGTTCCGTATTCACGTCAAAAACTGGCAAATGAGCAAGAGAAATAATCGCCCACATAAGTGCCATCATGGCCAAAGCAGGAATTAACTTATCTAATTTTAAAGTGTGTTCTAATGTAATGGCTAAATACCCCAAAACAAAAAGGGCAATAATGAGGGTTTCCATAAGTTAAAATTCGTTTGTTAGCTAATGTAAAAAAACTCTTTGTTTTCTCTAGTCCTGAGGATAAAAAATTATACCACTACAGTGATTTGTTCTAGCCCCTGTAACAGAAGACAAGCAATTTATTTGATTTTCTTTACGCAGAACCCCTAGGAAAGCAAAAATCAAAGCCTCTTTAAAATCAATTAAATCTGCACTTGGAAGAATAAACTGCGCTTGGGATCTCTCACGAAGGGTTTTAATAAGATAGCTGTTTTTTGCCCCTCCTCCTGTAACCAATACGCGATCACGATCAGAGAACGAAGTCGAAATTTGATGGGCAATATGTTGGGTATAAGTATGTAATTTGTCTTCCACTTTTGCGTTATCAAATTGAGTCAATAAAGGAATAATCTCTTGATTAACCCACTCAATGCCCAGTGATTTAGGTCCTTTTTTACTGTAAAAATCCAAAGCAGATAAGGCTTCATACAGAGCAGGGAGTAGTTTTCCTGATTGGGCAAAATGACCCTGATCATCATAGTCCACTCCTTTTTTAGCAGCAAGCAAATTAAGTACGGTATTTACAGCACAAAGATCATAGGCAATGACCTCTTCGCCAGAGCTAGAAGAAAAATTGGCAAAGCCACCCAAATTCAGACAGGCTGTATAATCTTTAAAAAGATGCAGATCTCCAATGGGAACCAAGGGAGCTCCCTGACCCCCTAATGCAACATCTTGGCTTCTAAAATCACCAATTACAGGCAAATGGGTTTGTTTTGAAAGTTCGAGTGTGGTTCCTATTTGAAGCGTTATGCCTTTTTCAGGTTGATGAAATACTGTATGTCCGTGGGAAGAAATAAAATCGACTGGGGGCAGGTCTTGTTTAAAATCATTTATGCAATCAGAAAGTAATCTTACATATTCCATTTCTACCGCACGAATTTTTTTATTGGATTGGCTGGCTAATTTTCCCAATTTTGTTTTCCACGCTAAAGTATAGGCATAGGTGTTTGCTTTTGTTAGTTCAAACGTCCAACCGTTTTCATAGTTAAATTTTGCACAAACCAAATCGAGCCCATCTAGGGAAGTACCAGACATCGCTCCAATCACAAGATAGTTTGAATTCAAAGTTTTTTATTTTAGTACAAAGGAAGTGAATTTTAATTTTTGGTATTTATTCTCTAAAAATAATAGGAATTCATTCAAAAAAACTCGCTTTAATTATCAATTTTTCAGTGGAATTCTTTTTAAATGCTATTTATTCACTTCATCAAAAATGGTTTCTTAGCTTTGTAATCCTTCAAAAATAAGATCATATGTTGCCAGCAAAACAAGGACTTTATAACCCTGAAAATGAACACGATAATTGTGGTGCAGGATTCATCTGTAGCCTTCAGGGTAAAAAAACCAATGACATCATCCATAAAGCACTGGATATTCTTGATAAACTTGAACATCGAGGAGCGGTCAGTGCTGACGGTAAAACTGGAGATGGGGCTGGAATATTAATCGAAATCCCACATGATTTTTTAGCTACGCAATGTGATTTTAAATTGCCTGCGCTTCACGAATATGCTGTAGGTATGGTCTTTTTACCCCGAAAAGAAAACCAACGCACCTACTGTATCGGTGTTTTTGAATCAGAAATTAAAAAACAGGGCTTGGATATACTCGGCTGGCGTAAAGTTCCTGTAAATCGAGAGGTGGTAGGAAGTATTGCTGCCCAAACAGAGCCCTCAATTATGCAGGTCTTTATTGGACGCGGGGCCAACAAACTTTCGGATCACGAATTCAATATTAAATTATTTTGCGCACGTAAAATAGCCGAACATACCATCAGCAGTTCGAAACTATCTGAAGCTTCTTATTTTTACCTCCCCAGCCTATCTACCCACACCCTAATCTATAAAGGTCTTTTAATTCCAGAAGACATAAAAGGTTATTACAAAGACCTCTCTGATCCCGCAGTGGTAACAAGATTGGCTTTAGTGCACCAGCGTTTCTCCACCAATACCTTCCCCACCTGGGATTTGGCTCAACCTTTCCGCTATATGTGTCATAATGGTGAGATTAATACCTATAGGGGCAACCTGAGCAGAATGCAGGCGCGTGAAGAACTATTAGAAAGCGATTTATTTGGCCCTGATATCAAAAAAATACTTCCTATCATTCTTCCTGGAAAGTCTGATTCTTCCTCCATGGATATGGTGGTCGAACTGCTGCTTGCTACAGGACGTTCGCTCCCTGAAGTAATGATGATGCTTGTTCCCGAAGCATGGGAAAAACACGCTTCAATGGATGAAGATAAAAAAGCCTTTTATCGCTATAATGCGTGTATCATGGAGCCCTGGGATGGTCCAGCTTCAATCCCCTTTACTGATGGTAAGTTTATTGGCGCTCTTTTAGACCGAAATGGTCTTCGCCCGTCAAGGTATTCCGTCACCAAAGATGGTTATGTGGTAATGTCGTCTGAAACTGGAGTATTAGATATAGCGCCAGAAAATATTGAAAGACACGGTCGTCTAGAGCCTGGAAAAATGTTTTTAGTCAATATGGATGAAGGACGCATCGTAGAAGATGAAGAAATAAAAAAAGAAATTACGGGCAAACGTCACTATAAAAAGTGGTTGGACAACAACTTATTACCCCTCAAAGAAGTGCCTTATACAGGAAATATGAGTCCTGTTGAAGAAGAAGACTTTGAGACAAGAATGCGGATCTTCGGCTATACTCAAGAAGACCTCAAAACACTGATTACTCCAATGAGTACAGAAGGAAAAGAAGCGATCGGCTCCATGGGTACTGATACCCCCTTGGCAGTGCTGTCAGAACGTCCTCAATTGCTCTACAACTATTTTAAACAGCTTTTTGCACAAGTAACAAACCCGCCACTTGACGGGATAAGAGAAGAAATAGTGACAGACATTAGCCTCAGTTTGGGTAAAGAGTTTAATCTTTTTGATATCGATGAGGTGCATGCAAAAAAATTGAGCATTCAAAATCCTGTTATTTCAAATGAAGACCTTGATAAAATTAAATTTATCAACCACCCTGATTTTAAATCCGTTACAGTTAGCACGCTTTATGAGGTTCAAACAGGACTAAATGGTTTAGAATACGCACTGAATGATATGATTACCGCTATAGAAAAGGCCGTAGATCAAGGTGCAAATATCATTATTCTGTCTGACCGTGGTGTATCTGCTTCTTTAGCTCCAATACCCATGCTGCTGGCAACCTCTTATGCACATCACGAATTCAAACACCTTAAAAAGCGTTCTCAATTTGGAATCATCGTCGAATCGGCCGAACCCAGAGAACCCCATCACTTTGCCTTACTTTTTGGTTATGGAGCGAGTGCGATCAATCCCTATATGGTAAATGAAATTATACTTCATCAAGCAGAACAAAAATACATTACCCTAGAGGCCTCAAAAGCGATTGATAACTTTAATAAGGCCATAGCAAAAGGCATTATTAAAGTGATGAATAAAATTGGGATCTCTACTTTGCATTCTTACAGAGGATCCCAAATATTTGAAGCCCTTGGTTTATCTGAAAAATTTATAAATCGCTTTTTCTGTAATACTGCAAGTAGAATCCAAGGTATTGGTTTATACGAAGTCGAAAAAGAAATTAGCTCCCGTCACGCCAAAGCTTATATCCACGAATCTAATTTGGGTATGGCCCTAGAAATTGGTGGGGATTACCGTTGGAGAAGAGACGGTGAAGCTCATGCTGTAAATCCTCAAACAATCGCAACTCTTCAACAAGCGGTAAGACAGAATAAACCAGAGAGTTATGCTGCGTTTGCAAAAATGATCAATGAGCAGAATGAAAAACTCATGACCCTAAGGGGGCTCTTTGAATTTTCCAGTTTTGACCCCATCCCAATTGATCAGGTAGAACCCTGGACTGAAATCGTAAAACGATTTAAAACGGGGGCTATGTCTTTGGGATCGATCAGCCAAGAAGCACATGAAAATCTGGCCATCGCCATGAACCGAATCGGGGGAAAAAGCAACTCAGGAGAAGGCGGTGAAGACGTACGCCGATTCCAGCCCGACCAAGACGGAAATTGGAAAAACTCCGCCATTAAGCAGGTGGCTTCAGGTCGTTTTGGAGTGTCCAGTCACTACCTAAGTTCTGCAAGAGAAATTCAAATAAAAATGGCCCAAGGTGCCAAGCCAGGAGAAGGCGGTCAACTTCCAGGACCTAAAGTGAACCCCTATATTGCTTCAGTAAGAAATTCAACACCCTATGTAGGACTGATCTCTCCTCCACCCCATCACGATATTTATTCTATTGAAGATTTATCTCAGCTGATCTATGATTTAAAAAATGCCAACCGCGAAGCCCGCATCAATGTAAAATTGGTCTCTGAAGTGGGAGTGGGAACAATTGCAGCTGGGGTAGCCAAAGCCAAAGCGGATGTCATTCTAATTTCTGGCTATGATGGGGGTACAGGCGCCTCTCCACTGACCTCTCTTAGACATGCTGGTCTGCCTTGGGAATTGGGTATAGCGGAAGCCCAACAAACTTTGGTATTGAATAATCTGAGAAGCCGAATTGTACTTGAATGTGACGGCCAAATGAAAACTGGACGGGATGTAGCGATTGCTTGTCTGCTCGGCGCAGAAGAATTTGGATTTTCTACCGCACCGCTTATTGCCTCAGGCTGTATCATGATGCGCGCTTGCCACCTCAATACTTGCCCAGTAGGGATCGCAACCCAAGATCCCGAATTGCGAAAGAACTTTAAAGGTAAGCCCGAACACGTAATCAACTACATGTATTTTGTGGCGGAGGAATTACGTCAAATTATGTCTGAGTTAGGATTCCGTACAGTAGATGAAATGGTCGGACAATCTCAAAAACTCAATATGAAAAAAGCGATACAGCACTACAAGGCACAGGGGATAGACTTATCCAATATCCTCTACAAGCCTGAAGTACCTTCGCATATTAAAGAACGAAATACAGAAGTCCAAGACCATCAGCTTGAACAGGTATTGGATTTTGAAATTCTAAGGCAAGCACACCCAGCCTTATACAGAAAAGAAGCCCAACATCTGGAATTTCGTATTAAAAATACCAACCGAACAGTAGGGGCTATTTTAAGTAATGAAATTTCAAAAATCCACGGTGCCGATGGCTTACCTGATCAGACTTTGAGTTTAAAATTCACGGGTGCTGCGGGTCAGAGTTTTGGTGGTTTTGCCACGAGTGGACTCTTTATGAAAGTGATAGGAACAGCCAATGATTACTTTGGCAAAGGACTGTCTGGTGCGACCTTAGTTGCACAAGTCCCTGAAAAAGCCACTTTTGTTCCGCATGAAAATATAATAATTGGAAATGTGGCCCTTTATGGTGCGACCAATGGCGAAGCCTATATCAATGGAATTGCTGGGGAGCGTTTTTGTGTGCGTAATTCAGGAGCCAAAGCGGTAGTGGAAGGCATTGGAGACCACGGTTGTGAATACATGACGGGAGGGGTTGCTGTTGTTTTAGGAGAATTTGGTCGAAATTTTGCGGCAGGTATGAGTGGCGGTATCGCCTACCTTTACAGTGAAGACGGAACTTTTGACGAGAAAAAATTCAACCTTGAAATGGTTGAATTGGAAGACCTGCAACAAAGTGACATAGAAAGCCTTCAAGTCCTTTTGCAAAATCATTTAGACTATACCAAAAGTCCTAAAGCAAAAGCAATTTTAGAAAATTGGTCAAAATCCTCTAAAAATTTTATTAAAGTAATGCCTACAGATTACAAGCGTGCCTTAGAAATGATGGCCAATAAAGAAACTGAAAAAACAGTCTAGACTATGGGAAAAATTAAAGGTTTTATGGAATACGACCGGCTCAAAGAACCGGCTATAGCACCCAAAGAACGAATTAGCAACTATAAGGAATTTACCCTTGCGCCCGAGACCGAAAAATTGCAAGAGCAAGGCGCACGCTGTATGGATTGTGGTGTTCCTTTTTGCCACAGTGGGTGCCCATTAGGAAACTTAATCCCTGATTTTAACGATGCTGTATACCAAAACGAATGGCAGCGTGCATTAAGCATTTTACACAGCACAAACAACTTCCCTGAATTTACAGGAAGGCTTTGTCCTGCTCCCTGTGAAGAAGCTTGTGTATTAGGGATAGTGAATCCTCCTGTATCGATAGAATTAATTGAAAAATATATTGTTGAGCGCGGTTTTGCGGAGGGATGGATCAAGGCTGAACCCCCTAAACAGCGCAGCGGAAAAACTGTAGCCATAGTCGGTTCTGGTCCTGCGGGATTGGCAGCCGCTCAACAACTCAATAGAGCCGGCCATAGTGTGACTGTATTTGAAAGAGACAATAAAATTGGGGGATTGCTACGCTATGGGATTCCTGATTTTAAAATGGAAAAAAATATTATTGACCGCCGTTTAGCACTCCTTGAGGCCGAAGGAATTTCTTTTAAATGCAATGTCGAAATTGGGAAAACGATCCTTGCGGCCGACTTAGAAAAAGATTTTGATGCAGTCATTTTGGCTACAGGTGCAACAATAAAAAGGGAAATGCCCCTGCCTGGAGCAGCACTTAAAGGTATTGTCCAAGCCATGGATTTTCTCCCACACAATAATAAAGCAGTAGATGGGCAACACAAGCGCGATGAAAAATACCTAGCTAAAGACAAAGAGGTCATTGTCATTGGAGGAGGCGATACAGGTTCCGATTGCATCGGTACTTCTAACAGACAAGGAGCAAAAAGTGTGACCAACTTTGAAATCATGCCCAAACCAGCGGAATCCAGAACTGAGGACCATCCCTGGCCCTATTGGCCTTTTAAACTGAAGACCTCTTCTTCCCATGAGGAGGGGAGCCATAGAGAGTGGAGTATTATGACTAAGGAGTTTATTGGTGATGCCAAAGGTCATGTCAAAGCCTTGAAAACTGTAGAAGTCCAATGGAAAAAAATCCCAGGAGAAAGACCCCAACTCATAGAAAAGAAGGGCTCTGAAAAAGAATGGCCTTGTGATTTGGCTCTTCTTGCCTTAGGTTTTACAGGTCCAGAAAAAACGCTACCTGAACAATTCGGATTGACTTTTGATGAGCGAGGAAATATTAAAGGAGAAAACCAATACCAAACCATAAATAGTAAAATATTTACAGCTGGAGACTGCCGAAGAGGGCAATCTCTGATTGTTTGGGCCATATCAGAAGGCAGAGAAGCGGCACATCAAGTAGATACTTTCCTGATGGGAAGTTCTGCCCTCCCTCAAAAAAATAAAGCAGG
>WTIP01000073.1 GCA_011525195.1 Flavobacteriales bacterium
ATAACAATATTTTAAATTATCGAAATAAAAAAAGCCTGCAAAATGCAGGCTTTTTTAAACTAACTAAATATGAAAAACCAATTAAATTATTTAGCAAACCATAATTTCGTTGTCATTTTATCAGCGCCTTGCTGAGAAACAGCTGCATTGGCGTTAGCAGCATTTGAACTATAAACACTAGTACCATATCTTAACCTATGTGCTTGCAATCCATTCATTTCTCCAGCAAAACTGATAATATCATTATTATCAGAAGTAATAACAGCAGAAGCGGGATATCCAGTATCTCTTACAATAGCCCAACCTTCATATCCATTAGTGTAATTTGCTAACCATCTTTGCGTAGCAATTTTTTCAAGCTTTTCTTCTGTAGTTCCACTCAAAGAACCCATAGAAGATGACGAAAATTCAGCTGTAGGAGCTACATCCCAAATTGCCATTGCCTTTTCTAGACCTAACTGATAGAACGTGTTCGCGTCACCAGTAGCAAGTCCTTTCACAATTGCCTCTGCTATCATAAAGTGTGAATCAGCTGATGTCATTACTACAGTAGGAAATAATGGCTGACCCTCATTAGTTTTTTGCGTGATAATATCCGCTGGATCAGAGAAGAATTTTGCATGCATGTAGCTTTTTACTTTAGGACTGAGTCTTGAAGGTAAGCCAACATAATTAGTATTTTCTGGCATTGTGATCGTTAAATCAGTTGCTGTTTCAACCCAAGTATAATCAGTGTCCTGAACAAGTCCAGAGAGATCAAAAGTACTCTTCAAAAAAGCAACATGGTCATCGATTAAACCAACAAGTTCACCAGAGGTTGGCTTTGTTATTGTAACTGTTCCACCAACAGAAGGTTTAGCAATCTTAGCCAATCTAGGATCATTACTGGATTTTAAAATATTTATCAATGCCTCAGTGGTTTTCCACTGACTATTAGAAAAGTTATGCCAAACATCTCCGTATGAAGATGAACCTCCCCAGATATTTGTCTCATCTGCATATCCCTCAAACATAGCATCCTCATCAGCCAATACTCCTGAGGTGATTGCTTCGGTTACAGCATTAGCAGAGAAATCTTCACCAACACCGCCATGGGCTCTTAGTGCAACACGAAGCTTTATGCTATTTGCTAATTTTTTCCAATTTTGCATATCACCTTTGAAGATTACATCATTTTCACCAAGAGTTCCAAATCCAGTACCTGCCTCACTATTACTACCGATGATTTGGATCGCTTTATCAAGATCAGCAACTATTCCTTTATAAATAGTGAGTTGATCATCATATTTAGGTAATGTTATGTTTGGATCAGAAGCTTCTGTAAAAGGAATCATGCCAAATGATTCAGTAAAAAGCTGATAATAGTATCCTTTCATGACCAACCCAAGAGCATAATACATTTCATCTTCAAGAGGGCCTCCTTCACCAACATTATTCATATATGAAGTTAAATCACTATTGTAACCAGCAAGCCAGTCCCAACAACCTAGGTCAGTATAAAAACTATTGTATACCCAACCTAAATCGCCATTCCAAGCGTGATTATCCTTATCATAACTGTTTCCAGCATATCCATTTGCAGTTTGCCCTGAGAATTGATCAGGATGAATAACATCCCCGAACCACAAAGGAATCATTGTGGGTCTCAAAAGCTTTTGTTGAATATTTGTCACAAAAAACTTAGCACTGATATCATCCGTTGAAAGTGCATCGGGTTGTGTATTGATTTCATTGAAGTCGTCAGTACATGACACTGCGAAACCAAGAAATATTGTTGCTATTATTAAAATTCTATTTTTCATTTTAAAAATTTTTTAATGTTTAAAAGTTTAATGTTAAATTCAATCCTAAACTTCTTAGTGTAGGCATGGCGTTGTGCGACATCCCTTGCACGCCAATTGTAGTGCCCAACATTGATTCAGGATCAATATCTTCAGCACTTTTTGATAAGAAAAATAAATTTCTTCCCACCAATTGAATACTTGCACTTTGAATTCCAAAAGATGATGACAATTCGGAAATATCATAGCCGATTGCTAATTCTCTAAGTCTGATATTGTCTTGATCATAAACGTATCCACCAGAAATTTCAGACATTGCTGTCCAATATTCTTCTCCTGAAATTTTTTCTGTATTAGCAGCCCCAGTTCCAGTATTTGTACCTTGTACTGTCACTCCTCCATCTCTGTATTGTAAGCTTCTCTGAGAAACTCCTGCTCTGTCCAAATCAGCAGAGGTTTGTGAATAAACTTGACCGCCAATTCGAGCATCAATTTGGAAACTCAAAGAGATATCTTTATAATTGATTGAATTTGACCAACCAGCTAAAAAATCAGGTTGTGCATTTCCTAAAAGTTCCGTTGCACCCGCTGACCCAAGTGGTAAACCACCTGCATCAGTTTCTCCGGTTAGGACTCGACCATATAAATCTCCTATGCTACCACCTTTAGTAGCCTTTACTTGTAGATTTCCGTCAGTTGTAGTATTGTATACAAAACTATCAAGCCCGTCTATTAACTCTTCAACTTTATTTTCATTACTTGAATAGAAAAGTGAACTGTTCCATGATAAATCATTTGCATCTAACAGAGTTGCTCCTAATGCGATTTCTAATCCTTTATTGGTAACTAGGCCAATATTTTCTCTGTTAAACAAAAATCCAGTAGATGCGGGAACAGGGACGTCAAAAATGAGGTCTTCAGTTTCTATGTTATAAACAGTTAAATCTAAGGTAAGCTTATTGTTGAGCATGCTTAGTTCTAAACCAAACTCAGTCGATGTAACTGTTTCAGGTTTTAGATCTGAATTTAGTTTTACTGGTGAATTACTCAAAGTTGTTAAGCCGAGGTATCCCTGACCAGGGACCTGGTAAGTTTGAGCCAATTGATATGGATCCGTATCATTACCTACTTCTGCTATACTACCACGAACTTTTATCAAATTAAAAAAGTCTTGTTCTGGATCGATAAACCGATTTAAAATTGCAGACAAACTAACTGCACTGTACAAGTATGAACGATTGTCTTCACTCAATGTAGATGACC
>WTIP01000003.1 GCA_011525195.1 Flavobacteriales bacterium
TGATGAATCAAATTGTTCAGGATGCAGATTTTCGCTATGTCGAAGCTGGAGAAGGGCAGCCAATCATAATCTTACACGGGCTTATGGGAGGGTTAAGTAATTTTGAAGGAGTTTTAGATTACTTTCCTCCAAAAGGATATAAGGTCATCATACCCGAACTACCTGTCTATACACTTCCGGTACTAAAAACTTCAGTTAAGTCGCTTTCTGAATTTTTACATGACTTTATTCTTCATAAAGGACTCAAAGAGGTCATACTGTTGGGAAATTCATTAGGAGGACATGTAGGTCTTCTTTATACCAAAAATCATTCTGAATACGTTAAGGGCCTAGTGCTTACGGGGAGTTCAGGTTTGTACGAAAATAATATGGGAGATGGCTATCCCAAAAGAGGGGATTATGACTATATCAAAAAGAAAAGTGAAGATGTATTTTATGACCCAAAAGTTGCCACAAAAGAGATTGTAGACGAAGTTTATGAATCGGTCAATGACAGAAATAAATTAGTCCGTACACTGGCACTTGCCAAAAGTGCCATTCGGCATAATATGTCAAAAGAACTGCCAAATATGAATACCCCCACTGCCATAATTTGGGGAGCTGAAGATCAGGTCACGCCTCCTAATGTCGCTGAGGAATTTAATCAACTGCTACCCGATTCTAATCTGTATTGGATTAAAAAATGTGGCCATGCCCCTATGATGGAGCATCCTGACCAATTTAATCAAATACTTAAAAATTGGTTTGACCTAAGAGCATTTTAGTCAAGCATGCGAATCAAGTCTGCCCATTTTGTTATCAGTAATACTGAGGTTGCAAAGTGTCCTCAAAGCACACTACCCGAATATGCTTTTATCGGTCGCTCCAATGTGGGAAAATCCTCACTTATCAATGCCTTATGCAATAAAAAAAGTCTAGCCAAAACCTCTTCAAGACCTGGTAAAACACAGTTGATTAATCATTTTTTAATCAATGAAAACTGGTACCTGGTGGATCTTCCAGGTTATGGCTATGCTCGGGTTTCTAAATCTGATAAGAAAGTATTTCAGCATTATATCACTTCTTATTTTCTTAAACGAAAACAACTTATCAGTGCTTTTTTACTTATTGATATCCGACACGAACCCCAACCCATTGATTTGAAGTTTATGCAATGGTTAGGTGAGCAACAGATTCCTTTTGCCATTATTTTTACTAAAGCAGATAAATTAAAACCCAAAGCCTTAGAAAAAAATATTGAAACCTATTGTGAAAAACTTCGAGAGCAATGGGAAGCATTACCTCCTCAATTTATTACTTCAGCACAAAATAAAAGTGGAATTGATGCTGTTCTAGCGTATATAGACACGCTGAATAAAAGCGTGCAGAATCACTTTAAAGATTAAGACTTTTTAAGTTCTAATTTTTCTGCAAAATAAGCACAGAAATCTCGCATTGTTTCGGTCATTTTTTCATCTTGAGTCGCACGGTAATAGGTGTCACTGAGTGAAACAAGGGTTTGATGAAAAAAAAGCTGCATCTGATCTACGGGCATCTCTTTCACCCACAGGTCCATTTTTAAGGTTTCTTGCGCTTCGGCATCCCAAAAAGACAAAAGCATGGCTTTGGTGTCCATTTGAGAGATACCCCCATCTGGTGCTGTCCATTGCATTTGCTCTGGAATATTATTTTCATCAAGATTGACATCTATAGTAATTTGTGTATTTTTTACAATAGCCATTAGCGTTTGGGTTTGTATTTTGAGAGTTGAAATAATTGTTGAGCAGGCATTCGAAGCAAAGCTTCTAATGGAGTCTCTGGGTTCTGATTGATATAACTTTTTATAATTTGCCAACCCATCCAGCGACCTACACGCCCTGGAGATTCATTGTCTAATTGCAAATAAAATTTTGAAAAAGGGGCAGGTTCCAAAAAGCGTTGCACCAATTTTGGGTCTGTCTTGTATAAGAGTTGTTCTTCTATAAAATATTGCCAGATATAGAGCTCATTTTCTTTCACCCAATTTAATTCTTCCTCTGAATAGGCTATTTTTACGGTCGCTGGTTCATGAGGCAGGAGTAGATCCTGTAAATACATTTTTTTTCCCTCAAATAACATTTGAGCTAAAAATGTCCGGTCTTCTTCTGGCGGCAAGAGATAATTTGCAAATTTTTCTACAATTTGACTGGTCATGTATTTTTGATCCAATTCTTTACGAATATAAGTTGGAATACCCTGGTAAAGCTCATGAGAAGCACCCAGAAAAGTATCTAATGAAATGAGCAATAAACTATCAGAATATACAGTTTTGATTTGATAGTCTACATTATTAGTAAGTGTCACCACCTGGGGGATTTTAACACTGGGAAAGTGAAATTTAATATGCTGAAAGAGGTGATTTATTTTCGCTTCCATTTCTGAAGTATCCTCAAAAACATCTCCCACTGCCCTCTGGAGAATGAGCTGAAGGCTGTCTTGTTGCCTGGCTACCCAAACACTATCGGAAAATTGTTTTGGAAACAGATAAGGGTAATTCTTTTTTAGTGCGGGAAGTACTTCAGGACCTTGGGCATAAAATTGTAAGTCAAAACGGTCTAATTCTATATCAACTGCCAACGCTTGGATCGCTAATTCCTTTTCATCTGTGGAATTACACATCACTAAAACAAAGAAAACGACACCAAAGACAAGTTTTTTTTGAAGAATAGTTAAAAATACAGAACGTCTTTTCATTCGCTTTTTTGAATCCTTTTAAATACATTAATTTTGGGCAAATTTAGTAGCTTAAAACGACTTGAGAATGAAATCACCTGAAAAAGTAGCAGATTACATCACACAATGGCTTAATGAGTACAGTGAAACTTCTTCCACCAAAGGATTTGTTGTAGGCATCTCAGGAGGCATCGACTCTGCAGTCACCTCTACCTTATGTGCAAAAACCGGAAAACCGGTTCTCTGTCTTGAAATGCCGATCAAACAAGGGGAGGATCAGTTAGCGCGAAGCGCTAAACACATCGAGTGGTTACAGTCAAATTTTTCAAATGTAAGTGCTTTTCGGTTTCAGTTAGATACTGTATTCGATGCGTTTTCAGCATTGCTACCCCCTACTGAACAGACAGCACATCAAGAGCTCAGCCTTGCCAATACGCGTGCTCGCTTGCGCATGACAAGCCTCTATTATTTTGCCGCACTAAATGGCTATCTAGTAGCAGGAACAGGAAATAAAGTTGAAGATTTTGGTGTCGGGTTTTATACCAAATACGGAGACGGTGGAGTAGATTTAAGTCCAATTGCAGACCTTACAAAAACTCAGGTTTTTGCCTTAGCTCGCTATTTAAATATTATAGATATTATTCAAAATGCAGCTCCTACCGATGGTCTTTGGGGGGATGCTAGGACAGATGAAGACCAACTTGGGGCAAGCTATCCAGAATTAGAATGGGCCATGGAAGCCATGGAAAAAGAAACCCCTCATTCTTTGTTTGATGACCGACAAAATGAAGTTTTTAAAATTTTTAAAAAACAATTTGACCAAAACCAACACAAAATGCAGCCCATACCTGTCTGCAAAATCCCAACCGCACTTATCTAAAAATTAATTAAATTGCATAAGATGTTATCCAAATCTTACATCTTATGATTGATATTGCACTTCTTGACCCACACCCCGTAGTCCATAAAGGATTTAATTCTTTTTTTAGAAAAACCGAACACATTCGTGTTGTGGCAACCTTTTCTAATCCTGATCAAATTCCCCAATTCCTTGAAAACCATAAAATTGATGCCCTAATATTAGAGATGGAGTTAGAGGGTCATAGTGCAATACAAGTGATAAAAAATGTGAAGAAAATAGCACCTCGTATTGAAATTATCATCTATACCGCTTTGCCTCAATCTATTTATGGTATTTCTTTACTAAAAGCGGGTGCTGTAGGCTATCTTTCAAAAAAAGTGAGCAGAAGGGTAATGATTGAAGCCATAGAAAAAGTGGTTGCTACCGGCTACCATATTACCTCTAACTTTGCCCAGGAAATAACGAATAATATCGACTTGAGTAAGCCCAGAAATGGATATGAAACACTGTCTCCTAGGGAAATTGAAGTCTTAAAACTACTAATTGAAGGGAATAGAAATATAGAAATTTCGGCCAAACTAAAAATCAGTCAAAAAACTGTAAACACCTATAAAACAAGACTTATGCGAAAATTAGAGGTTGAAAATACGGTCGACTTATTTCAGCAGGCCCGGAATTTTGAATTGATCTAGAGGACGCGATTTAATTTTTTAGAAAGTAATTTTTTTAACCCCTGATATTGCATTACATCATCTAAAAACTCTGCATTCCCTTCAGCTGTTTTCTTTTCTTTAGCCTCCTGGAGTAAACTGTGTATTTTTTCGTCTATAAGGTGCCTTCTAAAAGTGAGTATGGTTTCGCTTACCAATTGTCCAACCATGCTTTCTCTTTGTTTTACGAAAATATTTTTTTTCTCCCAATCATGGAGCTGATGTGCCTCATCTGACAAAACAATATCAGTAATAATTTGACCCAAAGCGGGATCTTCCTGCTGGACGAATTTTTCAATTTTTATCTCCCCTTCTAATTGAAAAGATTGCATTATTTGTTCGTACAGCAGACGGTACTCGGATTGAATAAATTCTACCTCGTCTTGTTGTAAGTCTAAAAATATTTTTTCAAAAACTTTAGTGTGTATTGTTTTCGATTCTTCTACTAAATTCCCGTGCTCATCTGCACGGATGATTAATTCCTCAAAAGCAGCTTCATGAGCCCCATAATGAATTAAGATACTAATCAGCTGTTTTTCTAAAAAGACAAGTGGGCTTTTTACCTGCTCTTTTTGGGGGGTCTTTTGAATGATTTGTTGGCTTGCTGAAGCAGGCTTTATTTGACGTACGGCTTTGTTGTTTTTTGTTTGTTCCTGTGCGAGTGCATTGAAAAGTACTGCCTCTGAAATTTCCATAGTCGCCGCACACTGTTTGAGGTAAATTTCTTGCTGAATAGGGTCAGGTATTTTAGCAATACTTTGAACAATTTCCCTAACTGTAGCTGCTTTTTTTACTGGATCTTGAGCCGTTTCTTTAAGTAAAAGAGCTGTTTTAAATTCAATAAAGTCCTGTGCGGATTCTTCCAGATAAGATTGCAGTGTTTCTTTTGTCTGATTTTTGGCAAAACTATCTGGATCTTCTCCCTCTGGAAAGCTGCAAATTTTGACATTCATCCCTTGCTCAAGAATCAGGTCTATTCCCCTCAAGGCAGCTCTGAGGCCTGCAGCATCTCCATCGAATAAAACGACAATATTTGAGGTCAATCTTCTTATGAGCCTAATTTGCTGAGGCGTGAGTGCAGTCCCCGAAGAAGAGACTACATTTTCAATGCCACTTTGAAACAGCTGAATCACATCTGTATAGCCTTCAACTAAATAGCAAAGATCTGCTTTGGCGATTGCTTTTTTTGATTCGTAGATTCCATAAAGGACTTGGCTTTTATTGTAAATCTCGCTTTCAGGAGAATTGAGATATTTTGCCGTTTTCGCTGTTGCTGATAAAATCCTACCGCCAAAACCCTGTATTCTCCCCGCCATACTTCGAATAGGGAAAAGCACTCGTCCCCTAAACCGGTCTACCGCCCCTTGTTCATTTTTAATCACCAAGCCCGTTTCTATGAGGTAGTTTTCTTCATACCCCTCCTTAAGAGCCTGCTTATAAAAGTGGTCTTTTTTTTCTAAGGCATACCCCAATCCAAAAAAACGAATTGTCTCATCTGTAAATCCTCGTTCTTTAAAATACGAATGACCAATTGCGCGTCCTTCTGAGAGCTCCCATAAATTTTCTTCAAAAGATTTTTGGGCATACTTATTAACTAGATAAAGGCTCTCTTTGGCATCTGCTTTCGCTTTTTCTTCTTGGGTTTGTTGGGTTTCTTCTATTTCGATATTATAGCGTTTGGCTAAATAGCGTAGGGCTTCAGGATAGGAGAAATGTTCATGCTCCATTAAAAATGCAACTACATTACCCCCTTTGCCACTGCTGAAGTCCTTCCAAATCTGCTTTACAGGGGAAACCATAAAACTCGGAGTTCGTTCTTGAGAAAAGGGACTTAAGCCCTTAAAATTAGAACCTGATTTTTTCAAGGTGACAAAATCCCCGATCACCTCCTCTACCCGAGCGGTTTCATATACTTGATCTATGGTGCTTCTCGAAATCAAAAAGTAGTCTTTTTGTTAAAATTATGGATTCTTAAAGAAAGTTTTGGGTAAAAAGAAAGAATTTAGATTTTGCGCTCAGTCACATAGTTCAGCATGAGTGCTAATGCTGATCTGTACTCATTTTTAGGAAATTCTTCCAAGAGCGCTAGGGCTTGTTTTTTATAAGCCTCCATTTTTTGAATTGCAAAATCCAACCCCCCTTCACTTTTTACCTGAGCGATTAATGCTTTTACTTTGGCTTTATCTGTATTGTGGTTTTTAATAGTATTGATAATTCCTCTTCGCTCTTTTGAATCCACTTTATTTAAGGTGTAAATCAAGGGAAGAGTCATCTTTTTTTCTTTGATATCGATTCCTCGGGGCTTTCCAATTTGATGATCACCATAATCAAATAAGTCGTCTTTAATCTGAAAAGCCATCCCCAGCAATTCTCCAAACTGATGCATTTTTTTTACATCTTCCTCAGGGGCTCCTACTGATTGAGCACCCATGGCACAACAGGCCGCAAGCAGGGTCGCTGTTTTTTGTCGAATAATCTCATAATATACTGCCTCAGTAATATCTAAATCCCGGGATTTTTCAATCTGAAGCAGCTCTCCTTGACTCATTTCTCGAACCGCTACTGAGATGATTTTAAGCAAATCAAAATCTTCATTTTCTATAGAAAGTAATAAGCCCTTAGAAAGTAAATAATCCCCTACTAGTACGGCAATTTTATTTTTCCAAAGCGCATTAATAGAAAAGAATCCACGTCGTTTATTACTGTCATCTACCACATCATCATGAACCAGTGTAGCCGTATGAATCAATTCAATTACTGAAGCGCCTCGGTAGGTCCGCTCATTTATTTTTCCATTCCCTGTAAGCTTGGCGACTAAAAAAACAAACATGGGTCGCATTTGCTTTCCTTTTCGGTTGACAATAAAGTGGGTAATCCGATTCAGCAGTGCAACTTTTGAGGACATCGACTCGGTAAACTTTTCTTCGAAAAGTTCCATTTCCTTATAAATCGGCTTTTTAATCTGCTCTACAACTTTCATAAACAAGTAAAGATATCAATTCTAAAACGACCTGAATGAATTCTGCTAATTACGAATGGATTTATTTATTTGCTAACTGTCCACAAGCTGCCTCTATATCTTTCCCCCTTGATCTGCGATAGGTTACTTGAATATCAGAAGCGGTAAGCAGCTTAATATAAGCATCTACCACTTCTGGGGCAGCTTGCTCCATTGTATTGCTCTCTATGGGGTTGTATTGGATTAAATTAACTTTTGAGGGGACCTTAAGGCAAAACTGAATGAGGGCCTGTATGTCTGCTTTGGTATCATTAATGCCTTTCCAGACCACATATTCAAAAGTAATCTTACTTTTTGTTTGCTGATACCAATATTGTAAGGATTCAAGAAGGTCTTCAAGAGGAAATTTAGTTGCAAAAGGCATGATTTTTTCTCTTATTTCTTGACGTGCGCTGTGGAGCGAAACAGCCAGCTTAAATTTAACCCCTTCATCAGCGAGTTTGTGAATCATTTTAGGGATGCCCGAAGTAGACACAGTAATGCGCTTAGGCGACATGCCCAATCCTTCTGGCTTAGTTATTTTAGCGATCGCAGCTAATACGTTTTTGTAATTCATTAAAGGTTCCCCCATCCCCATAAAAACGATATTTGATAAGGGCCTTTGGTGATAGGCTTCGCTTTGGGCATTGAGAGTCACTACTTGATCATAAATTTCATCGGGATTTAGATTTCGCATGCGCTTCATAGTAGCCGTAGCACAAAATGTACAATCTAAACTACAACCTACTTGGGAAGACACACAAGCCGTACTCCTAGATGCCGTTGGAATAAGTACAGACTCTACAACCAGATTATCATGTAGCTTCACTGCATTTTTCACGGTTCCATCTTTGCTTTTTTGCTCAATATCAATTTGTATGTGATTGATATCAAAATGGGCTTTTAAGAGCGCCCTGTCCTCCAGAGTAAGGTTGGTCATGGAATCAAAATCATGCACTCCTTTTTGCCACAGCCACTGATATACCTGTGTGCCTCTAAATGAGGGTTTTCCCTGATCTTTAAAAAATTGATCAAGCGCTTCTTTCGTATAGGCTCTGATGTCTTTTTTTCCTTTTTCCAATCGCTTTCAACTAAAAAAACCGCTAAAGAGCGGTTTTTAATTTTTACAATATCAACATGGCATCGCCATAAGAATAAAAATTATATTTTTCTTTTATAGCCATTTTATAAGCTTCCATAATAAAATCAGGATCTGCAAAGGCAGAGACCATCATTAATAGGGTAGATTTTGGTGTGTGAAAATTAGTAATCATACAATTTGCTATTGAAAAATCATAAGGGGGAAAGATGAATTTATGAGTCCATCCCTGGTATTCATTAAGCCTCCCCGCTGAAGAAACTGAACTTTCCAAACCGCGCATTACTGTAGTTCCAACAGCGCAAATTTTTCTGCGTTCTTCTATTGCTTTATTCACTTTACTGACAGCTGTAGAATCAATTATTAATTCTTCAGAATCCATTTTATGTTTCGATAAGTCTTCAACCTCTACGGGACTGAAGGTGCCCAAGCCCACATGAAGTGTTAACTCGGCCAAATCAATTCCTTTAATTTCCAATCGCTTTAGTAAATGCTTTGAAAAATGTAAACCCGCTGTAGGGGCAGCTACCGCACCTTCGTGCTTGGCATAAATCGTTTGGTAGCGCTCTTTGTCTGCTTCATCTGTTTCCCGCTTGATGTATTTTGGCAAAGGCGTTTGCCCAAGCTCTTTTAGTTTGGTTCTGAATTCAGCATAGCTTCCGTCAAATAAAAAACGCAGTGTTCTTCCTCGAGAAGTAGTATTGTCTATAACTTCAGCTACTAAACTCTCATCGTCTCCAAAATAGAGTTTATTTCCTATCCTTATCTTTCGTGCAGGGTCTACTAATACATCCCATAAACGCTGCTCCTCATTGAGTTCGCGCAATAAAAAAACTTCAATTCGCGCACCTGTTTTTTCTTTATTCCCGAAAAGTCTTGCTGGAAAAACTTTGGTATTATTTAAAACCATAACATCGCCCTCATCAAAATAGTTGATGACATCTTTAAAAGTACAATGCTCGATTTTCTCTTCTTTTCTGTGGAGGACCATGAGTCTAGATTCATCGCGATCAGGCGCTGGACGTTGTGCTAATAAAGCCTTAGGTAGTTCGAATTGGAATTCAGATAATTTCATTGTTATAGTTTAAAGCGGCAAATATAGTGTCTGGCCTAGGGCCTTGTCAAGTAAATTGGACTTTATCTGCGTGTAATTTGAAAATTTAATTGTTTTAAGTCTTCCCAAAAGGTAGGATAAGACTTAGAAACAACCTGGGCGTCTTCAATCACTATAGGGACTTTAAGGGCTAAAGGAGCAAAAGCCATTGCCATTCGGTGGTCATTATAGGTAGGAATACTACAATTAGAATTAAGATTAGAACAGGGATCTAGGATTAAACTATCTGCCGTAATTTTAACAGAAGCGCCCAACTTTGTTAGCTCATTATAAAGTGCCTGTAAGCGATCTGTTTCTTTAATTTTTAAGGTGTGTAATCCTTCTAGTCTACACCCAATACCCAGACCTAAACAGCTTACTGCTATAGTTTGTGCGATATCGGGCGCCTTTACTAGGTTCCATTGGAGTATTTCAGGGACCTCAACCGCTACTTTTTTTAGCTTTAGAACCTGATTTTCTAATGACGCACTTATTCCGAGCTGCTTGTAGATTTCCATAAGCACACGATCTCCTTGTAAGCTGTTTTCTCGATAGCTTTTTAAATGAATTGTTCCAAAATCAGACAGTGAAAGTATACTGAAAAAATAAGAGGCTGAACTCCAATCAGACTCTACAATTTGTTGATTGAGGACAGGCTTCTTTAAGGGATTTACGGTTATTATTTGCCCTTCAAATTGGGGATCAGCACCAATACGTTTCAATAAAGAGCAGGTCATTTCTATATAAGGAACAGAGGTGATTTTACCTACTAATTCGAGCTTTAGTCCCGCTTCTAAAACTGGACCTATAAGTAAGAGTGCTGAAATATATTGGCTGCTGATATCAGCAGGCAATTGCACTGTTCCTCCCCTTAATTTTTTTCCTTTAATTCTCAAAGGCGGATAGCCTTCTTCTTTTTCATAGCTTATTGTGGCCCCTAAAGCACGAAGTGCCTCAACTAAAACTTTAATAGGGCGTTCTTGCATGCGTTCAGAACCAGTGAGGAGCACTTCTCTTCCTTCTGCTAGAGAAAAATAGGCGGTAAGAAAGCGCATAGCGGTCCCAGCATGGTGTACATCGATCAGGTCAGAGGTTGAAGACAGTGCCTTTTTCATTACCTCACTGTCGTCAGAGGATGAAGTATTGGCAATCGAAAATCCGGGGAATAAAGCTTGTAAAAGTAAGAGTCTATTGGTCTCGCTTTTAGAACCCGTAATTTGCAACTTCGATGTACATGCCCCAGTGGGGTGCGAGAGGTTTACATTCATTGAGTTTTTAATTTGGGATTATTTTGATGCCTTTCGTGATCACGATTGGATTTAAGTTCTAATTTTTTTTCAAATGCGGTTTGCAGATCTACCCCTGTTTGATTTGCTAAACAAAGGGCTACAAAAATCACATCCGCCAATTCTTCTCCTAAATCTTTTTGTTTGTCACTTTCTTTTTCTGATTGCTCACCATAGCGTCTCGCTATAATTCGTGCAACTTCACCGACCTCTTCAGTAAGTTGCGCCATATTGGTAAGCTCATCAAAATAACGGACCCCATGGGTTTTTATCCATTCATCGACTTTCTTTTGTGCTCCTTCTAAATCCATAGTCAAAAATACGGATAAATCTTGGTATCCCCATTACCTATACTTGGGAGTTATAACAGCTTTGTTAGCTCTTCCAAGGAATTGATAATGGGACAGTGTGTATGAAGCGCTTCATCATGAGAATTAAAGTGTATGGCGTGCATCCCTTGATTCAATGCCCCTAAAATATCGGCCTCTAAACTATCTCCTATCATTAAAGCCTTTTCTGGATTTGTCTTGGTTTGTTCCAAAGCGGTTTTAAAAATTTGAGGATGCGGCTTTTTTACCCCTACACCTTCTGCTGTAAAAATAAAATCAAAAAAAGGGGCTAAGCCTGAATTTTTGATTTTATAGTGCTGAACTTTTTCAAATCCATTGGTAATGACATGTAGTTTGTAATGCGGGCTTAATTTATTTAATACCTCCAGCGCCCCCTCAAATAAATGAGTAAAACTACTCAGATGATCAATATAAGCCACCGCTATTTCATTAATTTGTGACTCCCCGATGGAGAAGTTTAACTTTTGAAAAGTCTCAGCCAATCGCTGATATCGCAATCTTTCTTTACTTATTTTATTTTCTCTATACAATTTCCAATAAGCGTGGTTGATGGGTTTATAGTGCATGACAAATTGATCCAAATCAACAGCAACTTCCCTTTCCAAAAAAACTTTTTTAAAAGTGAGGTAAGAATTGGTTTCGAAATCCCAGAGGGTATGGTCTAAATCAAAAAATAAATCTGTTACTAATACTTTTAATTCGCTCACTTAATATAGTTTTTCAGTGCAATGAAATTGGGTGCTTTCTGTCTTTTTTTATTCAAAAACCCGTTACTGACTGCAATAATCAGCTCGTTACAAGGTAGCGGTAAATTTTCATAAATAGTCTCTAGTTTATTGAATACCGCCGCTTTTTTTCCTTTTTTTAAGGCCTTTTCCTCTGCTATTACAGGAGCTACTTTAAGGGGAAGTTGCACTTCATTAGTAAGATCATAAAAATAAAAAGGAGTTGCAGTGCTGGCACGAAAGCCTAAAAGACCCGAATAACCCATACTGAAATCTTCAGTAAATTCATGGGCGACAAGCTCTTTGTAAAGCTGCACAAAAGGCACATAGGCAAATTGTACACGACAACACTTTACCTGCCTGCGTGTCAACTGATAAAAATCTCTTTTCTCTTTATTCATCTGCTGATCTGGTTTCAGCTGTGCCTGAGCTGAGAGCAATAAGCCAAGGGGATAGAAATCCCCCGTTTGTTTAATTCGATATTGAAAACTGTGATTAAAGATTGAAAGATTGGTCTCATAAATTGAACTTTTGGCATAGCGAAAGAAAACATGTGGGGTAACAGCAGCATTTTTAAATAGGTCCTCCCAGGAACTAAAAGTATCATAGGGGTCTTGCTCTATTCTTAGATAGACTGCCAGCTGCTTATAAAGCGCTAGAAAATCAAAATTTATGAGGGCCTTAAAAAATAATTCTATAACAACTAAAAGTGAACGATGACTGTACTTAAAAGCAAGGGGTACATCCACTATTAGTTTTTTCTGCGGTTTTTTTTTGCTCAGGGGGGGCAAGTCCGCAAAGACTTCACTCATGAGCCCATAGAGTTTAAATACCCATAAATCGATTAAAGGTTGCTCCAAGAAGTCTTCTTTAAGGGCGATACTCTGTTTAGCATCAAACAACCCCTTTTCAGATTTTAATTGAGGTCCCATTTCTTCATACCTACTCAAAAGGAAAAAACTGGCAGCAAATAAATCAAAAGGGAGACTACTCTCCTTCACTGTTTTAAAAAAGCAAGGAAGTTCCTCCCAGTCCGATCGAACAATTTGAATATCATTTATTCCGCGTTCGAATAAGAGCGGGTGTGCTGCTATAAAAAATTCATCTCCCAAAGGCTTAAAAGTATAACTCATTTTAGGGCCAGAGTGCGCGACAAAGGCTTCAACTGCCGTAGTAAATTGTACAGGCAAATTCAGCATATTTTCAAAAATATGCTTAAAAATATAGCTCAGTCTGGGTGCTATTTTATGTGTATAGACAAGAAGCATTTATAGAATTTCTCGATCAGCAAAGCTAAAATACCCTTTTTCTGAAATAATTAGATGGTCCAAAAGCGTAAGCGCTAAATAAGAAGCTGCCTGTTTAAACTGGGCCGTTAGTTGGCGGTCAGATGCACTTGATGTGAGACTCCCCGAGGGGTGATTGTGAACTAAAATTAAAGCAGTGGCTTCTAATTCAAAAGGGCGCTTTAAAGCCAGACGAATATCGACTACTGTGGCGGTGATCCCTCCTTGACTTAAACGAAACTTTTCCAATAGCTTTGAGGATTAATTTAAATAAAGTACCCAAAACTCTTCGTGCGGTAATAGCGCTAATTCATAGCGCATATGCTCATAGACAAATTTACTCTGAGTCAATACTATAGGAGCTTTACTTTTTTGCTCAGCCAGACGTTTACTCAGTGCGAGAGCTGCTTTTATTTTTACGGCCTTAACTTTTCCTATTCCCTTAAATTTGACCAAGTGCTCTAAGGGAAGCTGTTGGAGTTTTTGAAGGTTATTCTCTACACTGGCTAAAATGCGCTTCATCAATTCTACCGCGCTTTCTTGTGTTGAACCACTGCCTATAATTATTGCTATCAACTCTGCTTTACTGAGGGTTGCAGCACCTTGATGCCACAATTTTTCTCTTTGACGATCAACGAATTCCCAATCTTTTATAGTAAAGGATTTTGGCGGTTTTGACATGGGGCTTTAAGTCTCCTAAAGATACTGTATTTTGGAAAGAAAATTCAATCAGCGAATTAAAATCTTTCCTTCAAGTGTTCCCAGTCTATTCTTCCAAAACTCCCTGAACTCATCATGACCAGTACTTCGTTTGAAAATTTTCTGCTTAGGAGTACTGAATGAAGTTGGTCTACCTCTGTAATACAAGTCAATGCAGGGTGTTGAAAAGCTTTTTCTATAAGCAGAGGGGCCAAAGGAGCACGATTTTTTATTTGTAAGGCTTCTGCATCATAAAAAACAATTACCTCGTCTGCATGCGCTAGTGTGTGTGCGTAGTTTTTAATAAAATATGGGTCTAGACTGCTGTAAGTATGAAGCTCTAAACAAACCGTAAGTTTCTTTTTTTCGAATTGCCTTTTTAGGGCTTGACAACTTGCCTCTACTTTACTAGGGGCATGGGCAAAATCTTTAAAAAGCAGACTGTCTTCACCCTTGACCATAAGTTCCAACCGCTTTGAAGCCCCTTTAAAGCTGAGTATGGCTTCATAAAAATCTGTACTGTCAATACCCATAAGCTGAGCGATCCACTGGGCACCAGCAAGGTTTTGAAGGTTGTGCGCTCCAAAAATCTGCAAGGGCAGATCTCCTTCTTCAGTTACTAGATACGTTATCCCCTCACGAATAAAGTGCTGTGGAGTGTGGTAACCCATTTTTTTAATGGGATGCGGATGGGATTCAACTAATTTTTTTAATTCCAAATCTGCTTCATTATAAACTAAAACACCCCCTTGGCGAATCGTGCCAATAAATATTTCAAACTGTAATTTGTAGGTGTCATAAGTAGGAAAAACATTGACATGATCCCAGGCTATACCACTGATAAGCGCAATTTCTGGCGTATACCATAAAAATTTTGGCTGAGGATCAAGGGCTGAAGAAAGGTATTCATCACCCTCTAATAACATAAAATCATTCTCTGCTGACAAGTTGAATGTTTTTGCACTATTAGAAAGCGGAGCGCCCACCATAAAATCTGTAGGTTGGTCGTGATAGTTAAGTGCATGCAGCACCATAGAAGTAATAGTGGTCTTACCGTGACTACCTGCAATTACAACTCTAGTTTTTTTTTGGGTTTGTGCTGCTATAAACTCAGGATAAGACTGAATGGTTAAATTCAACTCTAAGGCGCGCTTCAACTCTGGATTTTCTTTTTTGGCATGCATCCCCAAAACAATGACCTCAAGTTGTGAGGTTATTTTTTCAGGAAACCATCCCAAAGCATCAGGTAAAAGTCCTGCTGCTTCTAATTTTGATTTAGAGGGCTCAAATAGGGTGTCATCGCTACCAGAAACTTCATGTCCCAAGGCTTGCATTTCCAAGGCCAAACTGTGCATCGCACTCCCCCCTATGGCAATAAAATGGATACGCATTAGCTAATTGAGGTAGTTAATTCTTTCCACAGCAGGTCTTTTAGGGCGGTCAATTGATATTGGGTCACACTTGAAATTATTACATGCGGAATTGATTGAAAGATATTTTTCATCTCTTGTTTGTATTCCTCTATAAGTTCTTCATCCAGTAAATCTGCTTTAGATAGTACTACGATATATTTTTTATCAATTAATTCAGGATTGTACTTAATTAATTCTTTTCGCAAAATTTCAAATGCTTTTTGAAGATCTGGAGTGTCTGCAGGCAGCAAATAAAGCAAAATAGAATTGCGCTCTATATGCCTTAAAAAATAATGTCCTAATCCTTTTCCCTCAGCAGCCCCTTCTATAATTCCGGGTATATCCGCCATGACAAAAGATTGATAATCCCGATACTGAACAATGCCTAAATTGGGTTTTAAAGTGGTAAATTCATAATCGGCAATTTTAGGCTTTGCTGATGTTAATGCTGCGAGTAATGTAGATTTTCCTGCATTGGGAAACCCAACCAACCCTACGTCGGCAAGTACTTTAAGTTCTAAAGTTACTGCCAGTTCTCTACCGGCTAATCCGGGTTGGGCATAGCGGGGGGTTTGGCGGGTAGACGATTTAAAGTGCCAGTTTCCTCTCCCTCCTAGGCCACCTTCCAGGAGTCGTTTTTCTTGTCCTGCCTCTGTTATTTCAAACAAAATTTCATCTGTTGAGGTATTGCGCACAACAGTCCCTACTGGTACTTCTATATAGAGATCTTCTCCTTGGGCGCCACTACTTCTATTTTTACTGCCATCCCCTCCATGACCTGCAGCAAAATGCCTTTTAAATTTAAAATTATAAAGTGTCCAAAGTTGCGGATTTCCTTTTATGATCACGTGTCCTCCGCGGCCGCCATCACCCCCATCAGGGCCCCCTTTAGTAATAAATTTTTCGCGGTGTAAGTGTACAGAACCTTTGCCTCCTTTACCAGAAGCGACTTGGAGTTTAACATAATCGACAAAGTTCCCCTCTGTCATAAACTAAGAAAGACTATTGATCAGTTCAGTAAGTCGCTCCGTAATGGCTTCTATGGAACCAATGCCACTGACACTCTGAAATTTACCTTGTTTTGTATAATAATCCCTTAAAGGAGCTGTTTTGAGGTTGTACTCTTCAAAACGGTTTCGGATTTTGGCTTCATCTTGGTCATCGGTACGGCCGCTACTTTTGCCGCGCTCTAAAAGTCGATCTACGAGGACATCATCAGCCGCCTCCAGAGCGATGGTGGCAGAAATCGACATGTTTTTTTCTTTTAAAAAAGCATCTAAGGCTTCCGCCTGTGCCTTTGTTCTGGGGAATCCATCAAAAATAAATCCTTGGGCTTTCGGGTTTTTATCCACCTCGGCTTCCAACATATCTATCGTAACTTGATCTGGAACTAAATCGCCCTGATCCATATATGATTTTGCCAAAAGACCAAGGGGGGTTTCGTTTTGAATATTGGATCGAAAAAGGTCTCCTGTAGAAATATGAACCAAATTGAATTGTTCTTTTAAAAAGGAGGCTTGTGTTCCCTTACCTGCTCCAGGTTTTCCGAATAAAACAAGATTTATCATAAATTGAGATTTGTGTCAAAGATACCCATTTTATATGGGTTTTTTCTATTCCAAAAAACTTATGCGTATTTTTGCAAAAAGCGAAAGATGGGATTTTTCTCAACCACAAAAACTATCGGGATTTTAGGAGGGGGGCAGTTAGGCAAAATGCTTCTTTCTACAACCCGACAGTGGGATCTCACAACACACGTAATGGATCCCAGCCCTGAGGCACCCGCGCGGATAGGTTGCAATCATTTTACCCAAGGAGATTTGATGGAATACCAGGATGTATTGGACTTTGGCAAAAAAGTAGACTTGTTGACGATTGAAATTGAAAATATAAATACCAAAGCCCTCGCTGAGCTCGAAAAACAGGGCGTAAAAGTCTATCCTCAGGCTGCCGTTTTAGAGCTGATCCAGAATAAATGCAAACAAAAAGAATTTTACCAAAAAAAAGGGATTCCTACCGCCCCCTTCCAAGTCTTTAACTCTAAAGAGGCACTTAAAGATGCGGTAGTTAGAGGGCGTGTTTCTTTTCCTTTTGTATGGAAATCAGCTGCTATGGGCTATGATGGTTTTGGTGTACAGATTATACGTTCTAATCAAGATCTAGAAACGGTCAGTGAAGGTGGGTGTATGGCAGAGGACTTGGTGGCAATAGAAAAAGAAATCGGCGTGATTGTCTGTCGCAGTGTAAGTGGCGAAACCGTTAGCTACCCTTGTGTGGAGATGGAATTTCATCCTACTGCTAACCAAGTAGAGTTTGTTTTAAGCCCTGCGCGCATCAGTAAAAAAATTGAAGAAAAAGCACGAGAAGTAGCCCTTGAAGTATCCAAAGCATACCAACATGTAGGGCTTTTGGCTGTCGAATTATTTTTAACTAAAGAAGGGGAAATTTGGGTTAATGAAGTGGCCCCACGACCCCACAATAGTGGGCACTACAGTATAGAAGCTGCTTATACTTCCCAGTTTGAACAGCACATAAGAGCCTTACTCGATCTCCCTTTGGGGAATCCAGAAAATAAATTAGCAGGAGTCATGGTAAATTTAGTGGGAGCTGAAGGACATCAGGGACCCGTCTATTATAAGAATATGGAACATATTTTGGCAATCGAAGGCGTTTGTCCTCATATTTATGGAAAAAAAGAAACCCGTCCTTTTCGGAAAATGGGACACATCACTATTGTCAATAAAAATTTAGAAACTGCGCGTCAAATTGCGGCTCAAGTAAAAGAAACTATTGAAGTAATCTCAAAATAATATGGCACAAGTAGGAATAATAATGGGAAGCCAGTCAGACTTCCCCGTAATGGAAGAAGCGGTAGCAATACTTAATGAATTCGGAATTGATACTGAAGTGGATATCGTTTCGGCACATAGAACCCCTGATAAAATGACTGACTATGGAAGTACCGCCCATCAGAGGGGGATAAAAGTAATTATTGCAGGAGCAGGAGGCGCTGCCCATCTGCCTGGGATGATTGCTTCACTAAGTCCTCTTCCTGTAATTGGTGTTCCCATAAAATCGAGTAATTCTATTGATGGTTGGGACTCAGTACTTTCTATACTGCAGATGCCCGGTGGAGTACCTGTCGCAACAGTAGCCCTAAATGGAGCTAAAAATGCAGGGATTTTAGCTGCGCAAATCATCGGGAGTTCAGACCCGGAGATCCTTAATAAAATAAAAAACTATAAAGAGGACTTAAAACAAAAAGTGATAGAAAGTAGTAAAAACCTAAATAAATAGGCTTGTGAGAAACCCCTTTTTAGCTGAATTTAAAACCCCACACCAGTCTGCTCCATTTAAAGCAATTAAAACCGAACATTATATTCCAGCTATTGAGCAGGGCATAAAAACTGCTTTACAAGAAATAGAGGCCCTCCTTTCCCAAAAAGAGGCACCTACTTTTGCCAATACACTCGAAAAATTAGAAGACTGTGGAAAGCAGATTGGACGAACCTCCTCCCTACTTTTTAATTTAAACAGTGCTGAGACCAGTAAATCTCTCCAACAGATCACCCAACAAGCAGCGCCCTTATTGACCCAATTTCAAAATGATATCCGCCTCAATACACGTCTATTTGAGCGTATAGAAGCAGTCTATCAAAATGAAGACCGCAGTAAACTGACGGCAGAACAAATTACACTACTTGAAAAAGAGTATAAAAGCTTTGTTCGCAATGGTGCAAAACTCCCTGCCTCTTCCAAAGAGAAATTAAGAGCCATTGATACAGAGCTTGCCCAACTTAGCTTACGTTTCGGCGAACATGTATTGGCGGATACCCAAGCGTTTCAACTGCATCTAGACAATAAAGCTGATTTGAAAGGATTACCTCCAACGCTGATAGAAGCTGCAGCCCAAGAAGCCAAATCAAGAAAGCTTAAAGGGTGGGTTTTTACCCTAGATTATCCCAGCTATGTACCCTTTATGACTTATGCTGAAAATAGAGATTTGAGAAAAAAAATGAGTCTTGCTTTTGGACAAAGAGGCTTTCAGGACAATGCTCAAAATAATAGTGCCATAATTTTATCTATTGTAAAACTTCGCAAAGCAAGGGCTGAACTTTTGGGATACGATTCACATGCCGCTTTTGTTTTGGAGGAACGCATGGCGCAAACTGAAGACCAAGTAGCTGCTTTTTTGAATGACCTAGCAGCAAAAGCTAAACCAGCAGCAAAAAAAGAATGGGATACTCTTCAAGACTTTGCTCGCCATAATTTAGGTCTTGAGAAATTAGAGAAATGGGATACTGCTTATGCTTCTGAAAAACTGAAACAGCATATTTTAGATCTAGATGAGCAGGAGCTCAAGCCCTACTTCCCGCTAGATTATGTACTTCAAGGGCTTTTTACTATTGTGGGTAAACTCTATGGGTTACATTTTCGTAAAACAGATGAAGTGGATCCTTACCATCCAGAAGTTACTGTTTTTGAAGTCTATAAAGACGAGGCTTTTTACGCCCTGCTTTATACTGATTTTTTCCCACGTGCCGGAAAAAGAAGTGGGGCATGGATGACAAGTTATAAGTCACAATCCAAGACAGCGCGTCCCCATATTTCTATTGTATGTAATTTTTCTCGACCCACAGCTTCACAACCCGCCCTTTTAACTTTTCAAGAAGTTACTACTCTTTTCCATGAATTTGGGCATGCCCTTCATGGCATATTGGCCAATACTACCTATAGTTCGCTCAGCGGAACAAGTGTTTGCTGGGATTTTGTAGAACTCCCCTCTCAAATTATGGAAAACTGGTGTTATCAGCCAGACGCTTTATCCCTATTTGCTAAACATTACAAAACAGGAGCAGCTCTGCCCCCTGAGATGATAGAAAAAATAAAAAAAACAGCCTACTTCCAACAAGGAATGCAAACCCTTAGGCAGCTCAGTTTTGGTTATTTAGACCTGTCTTATCACACTAAAAAAGCAGATCAAATTCAAGCAGTCAAAGCGCATGAAAGGGAACAAATTTCAGAACTCCAATTTACGGAAGAAGCAAAAGAAAATTGCGTGAGTACGGCCTTTTCCCATATTTTTCAAGGGGGCTACGCGGCGGGGTATTACAGCTATAAATGGGCCGAAGTTTTAGATGCCGATGCCTTTGAATTATTTTTAGAAAAAGGACTTTTTGATTCCCAAACAGCAACTTCTTTTTTAGAAAATATACTCTCTAAAGGGGGAACAGAACACCCCATGATACTCTATAAAAGATTTCGAGGAAAAGCGCCCGATCCCGCTGCCCTATTAAGAAGGGCTGGACTTATTTGATTTGGCGTAAAAATTTTATGTATTGATTTTTAAAAAAACTCCAAAGAAATTAATCGGCCCAATTATTATATCCGCCTTGTAGCTCATATACTTTTTTAAAACCTAGGGCTTGCATACGGGCGGCGGCTTTGGCGCTTCGCCCCCCTACAGCACAGTAGATTAAGAAAGGCTGATTGCGGTCTAAAGCATTTATCTGCGCTTCAAAATCTAGGGCATTATAGTCTATATTCACTGCCTTAGCGATATGACCCGAGGCATACTCCCCAGGGGTACGTACATCGAGCAATGGGAGGTCTTGCAATAAAAGTTGTTTAAAAGTAGCTTGATTTACAGTTTCTATAACGGGTGTAGTACTTTGGGCACAAGAAACCAAAAAGAAAAGGCTGAGGCTTATTTTAATAAAGGTTTGCATAAAATTTTTCTTTGATTTTTAAATATAGGAAAACTAGGAATTGGCATCGATAAGTAGGGTTATTAAAATCTAATAATAACACTAAATATGTCCTTGTTTCATTACACAAATTAAATTGAAAATATTCAGAAAAAGAGAATTAAAGTAATACTTCCCCACCAAAATAGGGGAAGGCTTTCTACCCAAAAACGACTGTAGTAAAAAGACTGCTTCGGATGGCTTTTAAACAGCAAGACCCCTAAAATGAAAAATATCAGTAGAGTACTTCCTCCAAAAGGGGTCATTACACCCCCTGTAAAGCAAGAGAAAAGGGCGGCTATAACTAATAAAATCAGCCCTAGGATTTTGGTTTTTAACACGCCGAAACGTTGGGGTAAGGTTTGCAAATTGGGGGCATCGGTAGAAAGATCCCCGATCTCAAAGGGGAGTAAAGCCACAAAAATATATGTGCCCTGAATGCCACACAAGTACAAAAAGAGAAAGAAGTCAAATTGAGGGGCCAGTGCCAGCGGCATTCCTACAGTAAGACACAGCCAGCTAAGCACAACTAAATGTTGTTTCCAACCTTTTCTACTGCGCCAATTAGAAAGTTTTGAGTGGAAGGGCACTGTATAGGCCACTACTAAAAAACTACCTAGGATACTAATCAGTAAAACTTCAATAGGCAGGCTAAAGAGTAGTGAAAAACTAACTAAAAAACTGCTGGCCGTAAGCAGCCTAATGGGAGTTATTTTCCAAGTGAAATTTTGATGCCTAAAATCAGAGAAAAACTTAATAAAATTATAGGCCGAAAGGGCCGCAAAAAAAATAAATATTAACAACAGTTCTCCACCCTCTACCTCGGCCCTCACTAGAGTGATTTTTGCTAAAGCCACTACTGCTAAAGCCACATGAATACTGGATTTAATATAAAAATTAAAAAGTTTTTTAAGGGTATTTCGCACACGTAAATATCGAAACTTTAAGGGAGTTGGGTGTCTTTTTTTAAAAAGTTTTATTTGAAAGAAAAAAAGAGCTTTTAAAAATTGAGGGAGAACTGCTATTTTTGAGGTTTATAATGTGTTTATGAGAACGGAAAAATTTGTTGAAAGACATATCGGACCTAATGAAGCGGAAATCGAAAAAATGTTGGGTCATATTGAAGCCCAAACCATAGAGGAATTATTAGCCCAAACCCTTCCTGAGGCGATTCGTCTCAAACAACCCCTAAATTTAGCAGAGGGGATTAGTGAATACGCATTTTCGAAACACATACAAGCCCTAGGTAAAAAAAACAAATCCTTTTCTAATTTTATCGGCTTGGGTTACCATCCTGCCATTACCCCTGCAGTGATCCAAAGAAATATTTTAGAAAATCCAGGCTGGTATACGGCCTATACACCTTATCAAGCAGAAATTGCCCAGGGACGCCTTGAAGCGCTTTTTAACTTCCAAACGGTAGTCTGTGATCTTACGGGTATGGAGCTAGCCAATGCCTCTCTACTAGACGAAAGTACAGCTGCAGCTGAGGCCATGACCATGCTCTTTGGTACGCGTTCGCGCACCCAAAAACAAAATAAGGCCCTTCAGTTTTTTGTAGATGAAGCCTTATTGCCACAAACACATTCCTTACTCGAAACAAGATCAAAGCCTTTGGGAATAGAACTTGTAGTTGGTAATGCTGAAAGCCATGAATTTTCTCCAGCCTATTTTGGTGCCATCTTCCAATACCCCGGAAAAAACGGTGCTATCCCTGATCTTAAAAAATGGATCACAAAAGCCCAAGCTTTTGAGCTTGCTACTGTAGTAGCTGCAGATTTAATGAGTTTAGTATTGCTCGAAAGTCCTGGCACATACGGTGCCGATGTAGTGGTGGGTACTACCCAACGCTTTGGCATTCCCCTAGGTTATGGAGGTCCTCATGCTGCCTTTTTTGCTACAAAAAGCAGTTATAAACGCAATATTCCTGGACGAATTATCGGCCAGACGAAAGACCTCGATGAAAACCCTGCCTTACGCATGGCATTGCAAACACGCGAGCAACACATCAAGCGTGACCGCGCCACCTCTAATATTTGTACTGCGCAAGTACTGCTGGCAGTTATGGCGGGTATGTATGCCGTTTACCACGGCCCTAAGGGATTAAAACACATCGCTCAAGGTATTCACAATAAAGCCAAGCAGCTCAATGCACGATTAAATCAGCTGGGCGTATCCCAAAAAAATGAGTTCTTTTTTGATACGCTCCAACTACAAGGAGATGCTCAGGAGATTAAAAAACGTGCTGAAGCGGCACAGATGAATTTTTATTATCCCGATGCGCAGACCATCTGTATTTCTATCAATGAAACCACTACGGATGAGGAACTCAATCACATTGTTTCTGTTTTTGAAGCGGCACAAAATCAAAACCCTCCCGCTAAACCTACTAGTTTGGAGGCTCATTTACCCAAAGACCAAGAGCGGACCTCTGCATTTTTAACGCATGCTATTTTCAATTCTTATCATTCGGAAACCGCTTTGATGCGTTATATCAAAAAACTAGAAAAGAAAGACCTCGCCCTCAACCATTCAATGATTTCTTTGGGCTCCTGTACCATGAAGCTCAATGCCGCTGCTGAGATGCTTCCTCTAAGCGATCCCAACTGGGGGGAGATTCACCCTTTTGTGCCTGAAGCGCAGGCTTTGGGGTATCATGAAATGTTAAACCAACTTACTACACAGCTCAATGAAATTACAGGTTTTGCTGCCACTTCTCTTCAGCCCAATTCTGGTGCCCAAGGAGAATATTCAGGCCTAATGGTCATTCGTGCCTATCATGAATCACGTGGGGAAAGTCATCGGAATATCTGCTTGATTCCTGCCTCCGCACATGGAACCAACCCTGCTTCTGCAGTGATGGCGGGTATGGAGGTAGTGGTAACAAGGACGGATGATAAAGGTAATATTGATTGGGATGACCTAAGTGAAAAAGCTGCGTTGCACCAAGATCGACTTGCCGGTTTGATGATCACTTATCCGAGTACACACGGTGTTTTTGAGGCTAAAATCAAAGACATTACTGCCCTGATCCATCAATATGGAGGTCAGGTTTATATGGATGGCGCCAATATGAATGCCCAGGTGGGGCTTACCAGTCCTGCGGCCATTGGTTCTGATGTATGCCACCTGAATCTCCACAAAACTTTTGCCATTCCTCATGGAGGGGGTGGTCCTGGCGTAGGCCCTATTTGTGTGGCAGCGCACCTTGCGCCTTTCCTTCCTGGCAATCCGCTTGTTAAAACAGGAGGGGAAAAGGCGATTACCGCTATTTCTGCTGCTCCTTATGGCTCAGCGCTCGCCTGCCTGATCTCTTATGGCTATATCAAAATGCTAGGAGGCTCTGGACTTCAAAAGGCGACCGAAATTGCGATACTCAATGCCAACTATATCCAAAAAAGATTGAAGGGTGCTTATGAGATTCTTTATACCGGTGCGCAAGGAAGGGCTGCTCATGAACTTATTATCGATTGCCGTCCCTTTAAAGAATTTGGAATAGAAGTCACCGATATTGCAAAAAGGCTAATGGATTATGGTTTTCATGCGCCCACTGTTTCTTTTCCAGTTGCGGGTACCATGATGATTGAACCTACAGAAAGTGAAAATTTAGCAGAATTGGATCGTTTTTGTGAGGCCATGATTTCTATCCGTATGGAAATTGCCTCTGAAAATCCAGAAGATCACGCCTTACTCAAAAATGCACCCCATACTTTAGCAATGGTAACTTCAGATCAATGGGATTTTCCGTACTCGCGTCAGAAGGCAGCTTACCCCTTAGGGTTTGTCTACGAAAATAAATTTTGGCCCACTGTTCGTCGTGTAGATGAAGCCTATGGAGACCGTAATTTAGTCTGCAGTTGCGCGCCCATAGAATCCTATGTAAATATCTAATTTTCAGTTACTTAAAAATTTATTAGCGAGGGAATACTTGCGTAATTTTTACTTTAGGCTTCGTAGCCTTTTTTTGCTTTTTATTGAAGGTGCTGATGAATCGCGTATTTTTGATCTCAGGATGACAACTATCAAAATTACAGGCAGCGGAAGTAGTATTCCAGATTTTATTCAGCCTAACGCGAGTTTTTCTAATAATACGTTTTACGATACAGAGGGGCAGCCCATTGCAAATCCCAATGAAGAGATTATTGAAAAATTTAAAGCCATCACAGGGATTGAGGAGCGCCGGTATATTAGAGACGATCAAACCGTAGCAGAGATTGCTGTAGAGGCAGCTCAAAAAGCGATTCAAGATGCCAAATTGGATGCCGAAACCCTTGATTATATCATTTTAGCACATAATGTGGGGGATATAAGTGTGCATTCAAATCAAGTTAATACCCTACCCAGTTTGGCTTCAAAAGTTAAAGCAGGCCTGGGTATTCAAAACCCTAATTGTGTAGCCTATGATATCCTTTTTGGGTGTCCAGGATGGGTGGAAGGTGTTATACAAGCCCAAGCCTTTATCAAAGCGGAAATGGCCTCAAAATGTCTGGTAATTGGCGCCGACACGCTTTCCCGCGTATTGGATCAAAGCGATCGGGATTCGATGATTTACGCCGATGGTGCTGGGGCCGTAGTAGTAGAAAAAACAACGGGTGAAGCTGGACTATTGGCGCATAAAACGGTAACCTATACCGCTAATGGTGAGGCTAATTTTATTTTTTATGGCCCCTCAAATGCCACAGGCGAGGGAACAAAATATATTAAAATGTTTGGCCGAAAAGTTTATGAATTTGCACTCAGCCATGTACCCCAAGCAATTAAAGCGTGTCTGGATGCTTCAGGCGAATGCATAGATGAAGTAAAGAAAATCTTTATCCATCAGGCCAACCTTAAAATGGACGATGCCATAATCAAGCGCTTATACCGACTTTATAAAAAACCGATGCCTGAGGGTGTACTTCCAATGAATATCCAAGAATTCGGTAATAGTTCTGTGGCCACTGTGCCCACCCTCTTTGACTTGATCCGTAAGAAAAACTACGGCGGCCATAGCATGCAGGCGGGTGACTTGATCATTTTTGCCTCTGTAGGTGCGGGTATGAATATCAACGCCATCACTTATAGAATGTAGTATAAAAAGTACTACTCCCAATTTTTTTTAGTGAAAATTGCTACCTTTGGAAGGGTATGAAAGTCCTCTCTAAAATTGGTCAATATTTCCTGATGCTAAAAAGTGTTTTTGGGAAATTCACCAAATGGAAAATCCTTAAACAGTTGATATTAAAAGAGATCGACACCCTTATTATCGGGTCTTTAGGGATTGTTGCTTTTATCTCCTTTTTTGTGGGGGGCGTAGTGGCAATACAAACAGCTCTGAATCTTGAAAATCCCTTGCTTCCAAAAGATCTAATTGGTTTCGCCACCCGACAGTCGGTTATTCTTGAATTTGCTCCCACATTTATCTCTATAATTATGGCGGGTAAAGTAGGCTCTTATATCACCTCAAGTATTGGAACTATGAGGGTGACTGAACAAATTGATGCGCTTGAAGTAATGGGAATAAACACCTATAACTATCTTATCTTCCCTAAAATTATCGCATTACTGCTATACCCACTAGTGATCTGCCTTTCTATGTTTTTAGGTGTTTTTGGGGGCTATATTGCCTGTGTTTATGGGGGGTTTTCTTCAAGTGCTGAATTCATTCAAGGCATTCAGTTAGATTTTATACCCTTTCACATCACTTATGCCTTTATAAAAACGGCTTTTTTCTCCTTTATTCTTGCGACTATTCCCTCTTATCACGGTTATTATATGACGGGTGGAGCACTAGAAGTAGGAAAGGCAAGTACTGTTTCTTTTGTCTGGACCAGTGTGGTTATTATCTTAGTCAATTATCTTATCACCCAAATGCTACTTACCTAAATGATCGAAGTTCAAAATTTAAAAAAATCTTTTGAAGGGGCGGAGGTCCTTAAGGGCATCTCTGCTGTTTTTGAAAAAGGAAAAACCAATTTAATAATTGGACAAAGTGGTTCGGGGAAGACTGTATTTTTAAAATGTCTACTCGGTTTATTTGAAGCCGATGAGGGTAAAATTCTTTTTGAAGGCAAAAGGCTAAAAAAAATGTCAGTTACAGAGCGTTCTGTCTTGCGTCAGGAAATGGGAATGGTCTTTCAGGGCAGTGCCCTTTTTGATTCAATGACTGTTGAAGAAAATATTATGTTCCCCATGCAGATGTTTACGCAAAAAGCCGATGAAGAAATCCGTGAAAGAGCAAATATTGTAATCAAACGGGTAAATCTTATTAATGCCAATGATAAATACCCAGACGAGATTTCTGGGGGAATGAAAAAAAGAGTAGCCATTGCACGAGCGATCGTAATGAACCCTAAATACCTGTTTTGTGATGAACCCAATTCGGGATTGGATCCCAAAACGGCGATCCTTATTGACAACCTTATCCAAGAGATCACGGAAGAATACAATATAACAACGGTTATCAATACCCATGATATGAACTCGGTAATGGAAATAGGGGAAAAAATTGTTTTTTTACAAAATGGTCATAAAGCCTGGGAAGGCAGTAAGGAAGCCATCTTTAATACGGACAATGAAGCCGTCACCAATTTTGTTTACTCCTCGGACCTGTTCAAGAAAGTGCGTGAAGTGTATCATAAAGACGATCACTAACCTTAAGACACGGGCAGTACCTCTTCATGAGGACTAAAAAGATACCCTTTTCCTGTACGAAGTTCTTTACATTCAAAACGGGTTCTGCGTTTTTTGATTTTTATAAAAGCCCTCCCATTTTCCAATTCAAACTGTTGCCCATCTGCCAGTTCAAAGAGGGGGGTGGTAAGAGAGGGTGGATCAAATTTTTTTAGCGCCATAACCAAGGCAAAATCACGATCTGTACTCGCTTTAGGATTGCGAAGATGCCCAGCCAATAAGGCACATAGGGGTTCAGGAAAAATAGCGGTATGCAAAAAGGGAAGAAACAGTGTTCGGTATGTTTTTTTCCATTCCGCACCGTGTGGTTTTAATCGAGAATGGGCAGTTTGGGAAACTTGATAATGGGCCAACTCATGAAGTAATGTAATTAAGAATCGGTAAGGATTTGAGGTTTTATTGAGGGTAATTAATGCGGTACCTCTGGGGTTTAATCTAAAATCACCGTGTTTAGTTACTCTTTTTTTGGTGATTTTAATCGCCACATCCTGGGACTGTAACAATTGTTGGATCCCTGTTCTTGCGGCTTGGGGAATATAAGATAAGACCTCTTCCATCACAGATTAGGGTGTTGTAGCAGAAACAGGAAGCACTTTACCATTAAAAAACTGCTGCCCCTCTAAAGCAAATTTTAGGATATAAGTCGCCATTTCTTCCGCTGTAACAGGAGCTTGAAAACCAGGAAAGGCTTGGGCAAGCATTTCAGTTTGTACCGCTCCTAAGGCGAGGGCATTAAATGCAGGACCCGTTTCTTTATATTCTTCCGCTAGTAATTCGGTAAGTATAGAGACGGCCCCTTTACTGCTGCTGTAAGCGGCCAATCCAGGAAATTTAGCACTGGATGTGAGTCCTCCCATACTGCTGATTGAAACTATATGTCCCTTTGGTTCTATTGAGGGTAATAGCAGCCGGGTTAGCGCTGCTAAACCAAAAACATTAACTCGATAAATAGATTCAAAATCCGCAGTAGTCGTTTCGCTAAATGGCTTAAAGAGCAGCATGCCTGCATTGTGAATTAAGGCATCGATTTTAATCCCCTCTTTTTGAAGTTGTTCAGCGAAAATAGGGAGTGATTGTTCCTCTGACAAATCAATGCGATACGGATATAACCGTTCGCTTTTTTTAAGCGGTTGGATATTTCTCGAAAGTGCGTAAATACGGTGTCCTTCCTGAAGAGCAAGTTGTGTTAAGGCAAAGCCTATCCCACGGCTTGCCCCTGTTATGACGATGGTTTTTGACATGGTTTAAAGGTAGGGAAATAATGGATATTCTACTCTATTCAATAGATGACCCCTTTAAGCAACGGTAAAACTTGGATACTGGAGATGCTATACCACCATGGTTAGCGGATTCTCTATATAGCCTCGCAAAGTCTGTAAAAACTGTGCTCCAGTAGCACCGTCAATAACGCGGTGGTCACAGGCTAGTGTGAGCTTCATTGTATTACCCACTACAATTTGCCCTTCTTTGACAACGGGTTTTTGAACTATACCCCCTACCGATAAAATCGCTCCATTGGGTTGGTTAATAATAGAAGTAAATTCCTGAATACCAAACATTCCTAAATTAGAAATTGTAAAGGTACTCCCGTCCATTTCTTCAGGCTTAAGTTTCTTATCACGTGCCCTTACTGCATAGTCTTTTACAGCGGCTCCGAGCTGGGGTAAACTTTGCTCATCAGCAAACTTCACCACAGGAACTACTAAGCCATCTTCTACAGCCACAGCGACTCCGATATGAACATGGTGGTGCTGTGTAATCTGATGGTCTTCCCATTTGGCATTGACTTGTGGATGTTGTTTTAGCGCTAAAGCGGAAGCCTTAACTATGATGTCATTAAATGAAATTTTAGTATCAGGAAGGGTATTGTATTGTGTACGGAAGGCAATAGCGTGATCCATATCAAACTCTACCCCCAGATAGTAATGAGGTGCAGAAAATTTTGAGGCTGAGAGTCTTTTGGCAATGGTCTTTCGCATTTGGGAATTAGCCAATTCAGTCACTGATTCTGTACCTCTCGGCGTAAATGACTGAATACCTCCTCCCATTTGGGGTTGGTAATTGTCTATATCTCTTTTCACAATTCGTCCGTGGTCACCAGAACCTTGGACACGTGCTAGATCAATCCCCTTTTCATGGGCTAATTTTTTAGCTAAGGGAGAAGCGATAACTCTTCCATTAGAAGACTGTGTTTGTATAGGCTGAGCAACCGGTTGTGGCGCTGGCTTTACTTCTGCTAGAGGTGCTACAGGTTCAGGCTTTGCTGCTGCTGTTGGTTGAGGAGTCACTGCCTGTATAGGAGCTGAAGCTGGCTGATTTTGTGCGGCTAATATCCCGCTGATGTCTGTTCCCTTTTTACCAATAATGGCCAATACACTGTCTACAGGTGCTGATTCGCCTTCATTGAGTCCTATATGAAGTAAAGTACCTTGATGGAAAGACTCAAACTCCATCGTCGCTTTGTCAGTCTCTATTTCGGCAAGGATGTCACCTTCATTAACTGTATCGCCTACTTTAATATTCCATTTTGCTACTGTTCCTTCTTCCATGGTGTCACTAAGTCTGGGCATCGTAATGACTTCAACACCCTCGGGAAGGGCTGCTGGGGCAGCTTGCTCGGACTGGACTGGAGTGGTTTCTTCTGATGGAGCGGCTTCAGCTGCTGCTGGAGCGGTGCCGTTGTCACCTCCTGATAGCAATGCAGAGATGTCTTCCCCCTTTTTGCCAATAATAGCCAAAAGCGTATCTACTGGAGCTGTACCCCCTTCTTGGATACCGATATGAAGCAGTTCTCCCTCATTAAAAGATTCAAATTCCATAGTGGCTTTGTCGGTTTCAATTTCAGCAAGTATATCTCCTTCATTTACGGTATCACCTACCTTTTTAAACCATTTCGCCACGGTACCTTCTTCCATGGTATCACTTAATCTGGGCATATTAATGATCTCCGCCATCTGCTATAATTTGTGTTTGATAAAAGGGTAATCTTGTTCTTCATATACTGCATCATACATCACATTGAGCGCTGGGTAAGGTGAGGATTCAGCAAATTCTTCGCATTCTTTTACGCGTGCTTTAACCGACTGGTCTATGGCATCTATCTCTTTCTGAGTTGCGTATTTTTTAGATAATATGACTTCTTTGACCTGTGTAATGGGGTCAATTTTTCGGTATTCTTCTACTTCTTCTTTGGTACGATAATGCTGCGCATCGGACATAGAGTGTCCTCTATAGCGATAGGTTTTCATCTCAATAAAAGAAGGTCCTCCTCCGGAGCGGGCGCGCTGTATGGCTTTATCCATTGTTTTGGCTACCGCTACAGGATCCATACCGTCACAAGGCTCACAAGGCATGTCATAGCCTAGGCCCAATTTCCAAATTTCTTGATGAGAGGCGGTACGGGCAACAGATGTACCCATCGCATACCCATTATTTTCTACTACAAATACTACAGGTAATTCCCATAAAGTAGCGAGATTTAGTGTTTCATGAAGAGAACCCTGGCGAACAGCCCCATCTCCCATAAAGCACAGGGTTACATTGTCCCGTTCAAAATATTTATCTCCAAAAGCCATTCCTGCACCTAGGGGAATTTGTCCCCCAACGATACCGTGACCGCCATGAAATTTGTGTTCTTTTGAAAAAATATGCATCGAACCTCCTAATCCTTGTGAAGTACCGGTGGCTTTCCCATAGAGTTCTGCCATCACCCGCTTGGGGTCTACTCCCATACCAATGGGTTGTACGTGATTTCTATAAGCCGTTATCATTCGATCTTTCCCCAGCTCCATGGCGTGTAAAGAACCTGCCAAAACGGCTTCCTGTCCGTTATAAAGATGTAAAAAACCCCTGACTTTTTGCTGGATGTATACGGCTGCAAGTTTATCTTCAAACTTTCTCCAGAACAGCATATTTTCATACCAATCCAGGTAGGTTTGTTTTGTAATTTTCTTCATAAAATCCTAATAAATAATCCCATTTGGTGATTGCAAAATTACTGATTTCTATTTTTAAGGGGAAATATTCAGACTAATTTATTCGAATGACTAAAAGCCCAGTTGATTTCTTACTCTGTAGGAATTGGAGTCGCGGGACTTTCCAAATCTAAAGCCAATGAAAAACGGATCGTATTTTCGAGGGGATTGCGCACATTTGAGGTAGAAAAAAGATAGGAAATATCAATTGTCATAAAATTGAGGTCAAAACCCGCACCGAGTGTTAAATAGCGTCTCGATCCTTTTTCTTTACTTTCATTAAAATACCCCGTTCTAAGGGAAAACGCATTTTGAAAGGAATATTCAAAACCGATTGCTGCCGTGATTTCGCTGAGTTCTTCAGCACCGCCCCCGGGAGCGTCAGTAAAGGAGGTGAATATCCCCTTAAGAAAATCAATATCTGGTTGGCGGTAGCCCAAAAAGACACCTGCTTCATCGTATACTGCTACCGGAGTGGGGACTAATAATTTATTAAATTCAGTATAGATTCCAAGGGTGTTTGCATCATCATAGAGAAAATCAAATCCAAAACCCAATTTTAGATTTGTGGGAATAAAACTTTTTTGACCTCCAATATCGTAATTTAAGCGAGGGCCTATATTAGAAGTATTAAAGCCGGCTCTAAAAATTGAATTGGTTGCCCCCATTTGAAAAGGAGCACTTTCATAAAAGCCTGCAATATCTATTCCCAATGTATTGGCGGAAGAATTATCAGCATCCGTTGCAATTCTCAGGTCTGAACGTATATATCGCCCCGCTACAGCCAAAGAAAAATGCTCACTTAGCTTGAGTGCGTAGGAAAGGTCAAGCGTCAATTCTGAGGGGCGCTCTTGTCCTTGGTCTACAATAGTCCCTCCAATAAATTCATTAAATTGGATATTCCCCAAACTAAAATATTTAAGGCTTGTCGACCAGGAACTTCGATCGCTAGTTTGTTTGTAGTAAGTAAGATTACCAAGAAAGATATCATCTACTAATTTGCTCAAATACGGGGTATAACTTAAACCCATCCCTTTTTCAGCAGAAGCAAATACATATTTAGCTGGATTCCATTGCTGTGAGTAGGCGTCTGCAGAAGTCGCCACTCCTAGCTCCCCCATTCCTGCAGCACGTGCATCTGGTGTGATTAATAAAAATGGGACTCCTGTCGTAATTACCCGGTTAGAGTTTTGGCCAAAAGCTAAAGTACACCCAATAAATAATCCGAAGACCAACAAAGCCTTACTGTTTTTTATCATAATAGCGTGTCTTGCTATACTATAACGTCAATAAGTTAAAAATCTTATTTGCAGAAAAATTTTCCTTCCAAGGCAATACCCGAAAAAAATATACGTTAACAAGCTTGTAGAATTATAAAATTGCAATTCTTTCTATAAAATTGATTATTTGTATATTGCATAATGTTTTGTAAATAACAACGAACTATATGAAATTGAGTCAATTCAAATATTATTTACTCACCTGTATGGGGCTGTTTTTTCTAATTTCCTGCGGGGGTAATAACGCTTCAAGAGCAACAGGATGGGACATCAACTCAAAAAAAGGAGGTTTCCAATTTAATGTTGAATTTGAAGACCAAGAGACAGGTCCTGGGCTTGTCTTTGTTGAAGGGGGAACATTTACAAAAGGGCAGGTACAAGATGATGTAATGCATGATTGGAATAATACTCCCAATAAGCAACACATTATGTCCTTCTATATAGACGAAACTGAAGTCACGAATTTAATGTATCTAGAATACTTAGACTGGCTTGAATATGTATTCCCCACCAATGAGCCTCGATACCGACAAATATATGAAGGCGCCTTACCAGATACCCTTGTTTGGAGGGATCAATTGGGCTATATGGAAGAGCTTACCACCAATTATTTAAGACACCCAGCCTATGCTGAGTACCCAGTAGTGGGGGTAAATTGGCTGCAAGCCGTTCAATACGCTGAGTGGAGAACTGACCGTGTCAATGAATACATACTTGAGCGTGAGTCTTATATCCAAAAAGACATTCGCTATACAGAAGTGGCTGCTAATAGCACCTTTAATACAAATTCTTACCTAAAACGTCCGGAAACCGTATATGGTGGAAAGATGGACAGTTTGAGCGGTAAAGCGGCTGAAGTGAAAAAAGGAGACTCTATAGTAAAAGCCTATGCGGGAATTGAAAAAGGAATTTTACTCCCCTCCTACAGGCTTCCTACTGAAGCAGAATGGGAATACGCAGCCCTCGCACTTGTAGGTGAGAGAGAATACAATACCTACAGAGGGAAAAAGAAGTACCCCTGGTCGGGAGAATACACACGCTCTAGTGATCGGAGAACGGAAGGGGATCAGCTTGCTAATTTCAAATTAGGTAAGGGAGATTATGGCGGAATAGCGGGTTGGTCTGATGATGGCGCAGATATCACTATCCAAGTAAAACAATATCCCCCTAATGACTTTGGTCTATATGATATGGCCGGAAATGTAGCGGAATGGGTTTCGGATGTTTATCGCCCGATCGTAGATGATCAAGCAAATGATTTTAATTACTACAGAGGGAATGTATACCTTAAAAATGTGATGGGTGAAGACGGTAAAGCGGTAACTATTGCTCCTGACGAACTGGTTTTTGACACCTTACCCAATGGGCGTATACTTTTGAAAAAATTACCTGGAGATTTAGTGGAAACACCTATTGATGAGGAGGAAACTTTCTTGCGTCAGAATTTTTCTGAAAGTGACAATCGTAACTTTAGAGATGGTGATGTTGAATCTTCAAGAAGTTTTGCTGCTGGGAAAAAAGAAGGCGCTGAGGGTGAGGGTGATCCTGAAACATCATTAATGTATAACGCGCCACGTCCACCCAAAGTGACAGACCTTGGTGATGGAATTAGCAGAGAAATTGATGCTTCTACTAAAAGAACAACGCTCATTACTGATGAAGTAAGAGTTTTTAAAGGTGGCTCTTGGAAAGACAGAGCCTATTGGTTAGACCCTGCGCAGCGGAGGTATATGCCCCAATATATGGCTACTGATTATATCGGCTTCCGATGTGCCATGTCTCGGGTAGGATCAAAAAGTCAAGTAAAAAAGACCCCACGTCACAAAAGACGCGGATAAAAATAAATAAGGCATCTTTATTTAAGATGCTTTTTTTTTGCCATGGATACTGCTGCGCTCTACTCCCTTTTTTTAAAATCTACTGGGGTCAGTACGGATACTCGCACTTTGGAAAAGGGGGCTTTATTTTTTGCTTTAAGCGGCCCTCATTTTGACGGTAACCAATTTGCCCAAAAAGCCCTTGAAAAAGGGGCGCTCGCTGTAGTGGTAGACGATGCGCAACTTGAACGAGATACCAAACAAATATGGTATGTTGACAATACACTTAGTGCGCTTCAGAAATTGGCAACATATCACCGCCAACAATTAAATACCACCCTAATTGCCCTCACAGGGAGTAATGGAAAAACAACGACGAAAGAATTAATCGCTACTGTTTTAAAACAAAAATACAAGCTCCTTGCAACAGCGGGCAATTTAAATAATCATATAGGCGTACCCCTAACCCTACTCAAACTAAAACCTGAACATGAAATTGGCATTATTGAAATGGGCGCCAATGCCCTGGGTGAAATTGCCGCTTTAGCAGCTATTGCACAGCCCAATTGGGGCGTTATTACCAATTTCGGTAAAGCACATCTCGAAGGTTTTGGTAGTGAAGAAGGGGTTATTCAGGGAAAAACAGAATTATACCGTCATCTTATTCAATTCCAACAAAAAATCTTAATCAATGCTGACGACCCAAATCAAATCAAATACAGCTTAGGGGGTGATGTAGTCACATTTGGTCAAACAAAAGAGGCAGAATTAAAATGGTATCCAAGTAAATCAAATACTGAGGGAATCCGTATTGTATTTGAGGGGCATTCCTATCATTCCAAACTTTATGGCAGCTATAACTGTACTAATTTAGCTATAGCACTTGCTTTCGGAACCTTATTTGATATAACGCCTGCTAAGGCTCAACAGGCCCTACAGAATTATGAATCCACAAATAATCGCTCTCAGATTATCCATATTAAAGAGACGGCCTTTGTATTAGATGCCTATAATGCAAATCCAAGCAGTATGCAAGCCGCTCTAGAAGCCTTTGCTGCAAAAAAGAATTCTAAAAAAGCGGTGATATTGGGAGACATGAGGGAACTCGGTACACACGCAGTGGAAGCACACGAGCAAATTGCTGCTTTGACTACAACCTTAGGTATAGAAAAAGCCCTGCTTATTGGTCCCTTATTCTCCGCTACCTCCTTTAAGCATAACAGCATAGAAAAATATAAAGACCTGGAATCCTTTAAAAATACTTTCAATCCGGCCCATTGGGAATATAGTCGTGTCTTACTGAAGGGCTCACGAGCGCTCGAACTTGAGCAATTGATCCCTTATTTTAAAGCCTGTTTCTCTTCATGAAAAAACCCGCGCTATTGCTGCTTTTTTTCTTTTTCTGTCAGTGCAATACCGACACAGAAAAATGTGGACAAATTATACAAAAAGTGGTGCAGGGTTCTACCTATCTTTTTGTACTTCAAACAGATGATTATAATACTTATTACGCCGATCAAGATCTTCCTGGAATCCCAGATGATGGCGTACGCCAAGGAGCCGTTTCAAAAGAAATTTATGACGCCTTTGAAGTAGGTGATGAATATTGCGCAGCAGATTAGGGTGCTAATCCCGCCCCCTTAATAATCTGATCTACAACTTCAGGATTCAATAAGGTTGAAGTATCTCCCATATTAGAGAGCTCTTTGCTGGCTACTTTTCTTAAAATCCTTCTCATGATTTTACCCGAGCGTGTTTTCGGCAAGCCCGGAACAATTTGCATTTCATCGGGTGTTGCTATGGGACCGATAATTTTGCGAACGGTTTCTTTTATTTCTTTAATCAGTCCTTCCTCAGTGCGTCCTTCTAGGTCACAGATGACATAGGCATAGATTCCCTGTCCCTTGATATTATGAGGAAAGCCTACCACAGCAGATTCAACCACTTTAGGGTGCTCATTAATGGCATTTTCAACCTCAGCAGTCCCCATACGGTGACCCGAAACATTAATGACATCATCTACTCTTCCCAAGATTCGCAAATAGCCATCATGATCGCGTTTGGCTCCATCTCCCGTAAAATACATCCCTGGATAAGTAGAAAAATAAGTTTCCTTGCAGCGTTTGTGGTCGCCATAAGTTGTTCGTAACATTGAGGGCCAAGGAAATTTAATACAAAGATTTCCTTCTACATTATTTCCTTTGAGTTCATTTCCCTCTGCATCTACAATTAGTGGTTGAATTCCAGGTAGTGGGAGTGAAGCATGGGCTGGCTTATTAGGGGTGATGCCTGCAAGAGGAGAAATCATAATTCCCCCTGTCTCAGTTTGCCACCAAGTATCTACTAGGGGGCATTTTCCTTTTCCTATATGATCATGATACCAGTGCCACGCCTCTTCATTAATAGGTTCTCCTACAGAACCGATTACTTTTAAAGAGTCAAGCGAATAGGGTGCTAAAGGTTCTAATCCATACGCTTGAAGAGCTCTAATTGCTGTTGGTGCTGTATAAAATTGGTTGACTTGGTACTTATCTACAATCGCCCAAAACCTTCCAGGGTCGGGATAAGTAGGAACCCCTTCAAACATTACGGTAGTAGCGCCTGCCAATAAGGGGCCATAAACGATATAAGAGTGCCCCGTAATCCAGCCCACATCCGCTGTACACCAATATACATCTCCCTGTGAATACTGAAATACGTTGGTAAATGAATAATGAGTATATACCATATAGCCTGCAGTAGTATGGACGACCCCTTTGGGTTTTCCAGTAGAACCAGAGGTATATAAAATAAAAAGTAAATCTTCGGCGTCTAAAGTGGCAGCTGTATTCGCTTTAGGTTCATTTGCTATTACTTCGTGCCACCACAAATCCCTTCCAGATTTCATCTCTACTGCTGTCTGTGTGCGTTGGTAGACAATTACTTTTTCTACAGTTTGAGTTTGTGCTAACGCTTCATCAACTACCGCTTTTACTGGGATATTTTTTGTTCCACGAAAATTTCCATCAGCGGTTAGTACCATTTTTGCTTTACAATCCTTTATTCGGTCTGCGAGGGCTGTAGAAGAAAAACCAGCAAAAACAACAGAGTGTACTGCGCCTACTCGAGCACAAGCAAGCATGGCAACCGCAGCTTCCGGAATCATGGGCATATAAATAATGACGCGGTCTCCTTTTTGAATTCCTTGTGACTCTAGCGCATTGGAAAATTGGCATGTCATCTCATAGAGCTCTGAATAGCTGATTCTTCTTTCCGCCTCATTGGGTTCATTGGGTTCCCAAATAATGGCGGTTTTGTCTCCGTGAGTAAAGAGATACCGCTCAAAAATATTTTCTGTGATATTCAATTTGGCATTTTCAAACCACTTAATCTCAGGACCTTCAAAATCCCAGGAGAGTACATTGTCCCAAGGTTTTTTCCAGTGAAATCCCTGAGCGATTCTACTCCAAAATTGTTCAGGCTGGTGGATACTTTTTTGATATTCGTGATAATAGCCAGAGAGCGATTGAATTTTTTGACTCATGATTTTTTTTTTGGTTTAATGCATTGCTGTTGCAGTATTTGAAGCGCCTCTTGGGGTTCTAATACGCTCAGTAAGTGCAGCTACTTCTTGGGGAGGAGCAGGTGTTAGTCTTGATACAATCAGTGCCATACTAAAATTAATAAGCATTCCTAAAGTTCCTATACCCTCTGGTGATATTCCCCACCAGTAATCTTCAGGTAGTCCAGGTCCGCCCAATTGGGGTTTAAAATATATGATGTATGAGGCGGTAAAAACAATGCCAAGAATCATCCCGCACATCGCTCCCATCTTATTCATTCGTTTATCGAATATACCTAAAATTATGGCAGGAAAAAAAGAGGATGCTGCCAGACCAAAAGCCAAGGCCACTACTTGAGCTACAAAGCCTGGGGGGTTTAAGCCAGCGAGGCCTGCAGCTACTACCGCTACTGCAATTGCAATGCGCGCTGCATAAAGTTCTCCCTTTTCACTGATTTCTGGTTTTAAATAATTTTTTAATAAGTCGTGGGAAATAGAGGTTGAAATTACAAGCAAAAGTCCAGCCGCTGTCGAAAGTGCTGCTGCTAAGCCCCCTGCTACCACTAAACCGATAATCCAAGCAGGTAGATCTGCAATCTCGGGATTTGCCAGTACGATTATATCTTGGTCTACTGTGAGCTCATTTACAGCTGGATCTGCGACATACTGAATAATTCCGTCATCATTTTTGTCGTCAAAAGTGACAAGCCCTGTGCTTTCCCAATTGGTAAACCATTGGGGTACTTTTTCATAAGAAACTTGAGAGATCGTGGTTAATAAATTAGTCCGAGCAAATACGGCTACCGCCGGTGCTGTAGTATAGAGAATTGCAATAAATAATAGCGCCCACCCTGCAGAGATACGTGCATCTTTAACACGAGGCACGGTAAAAAACCGCACAATCACATGAGGTAAACCCGCCGTTCCAAACATGAGTGCTGCGGTAATAAAAAACATATTGACCAAATTAATTTGATCAATATGGGTATAGGCATCAAAACCCAGATCTACCGAAAGTTGATTTAATTTCTCTAAGAGGTAGACACCGTCAGATCCCTTCGCACCAAAACCCATTTGAGGGACCGGATTTCCCGTCATCTGTAAAGAGATAAAAATTGCTGGGACAGTAAAGGCAAAAATTAGCACGCAAAATTGAGCCACCTGGGTATAGGTTATTCCTTTCATACCGCCGAGTACGGCATAAAAGAAAACGATGCCAATTCCAATAAGGACACCGGTATCAAAAGGGACATTGAGAAAACGAGCAAAAGCCACCCCTACCCCTTTCATTTGCCCCACTACATAGGTAAAGGAAACAAATAATGCACAAATTAAGGCTACCAGTCGTGCGTTTTTTGAATAATAGCGCTCTCCTATAAAATCTGGTACTGTAAATTTTCCAAATTTCCTTAAATAAGGGGCGAGTAAAAGGGCGAGAAGTACATAGCCCCCTGTCCAGCCCATTAAGTATTGTCCTCCAGAATAACCCATAAAAGCAATCAATCCTGTCATAGACAAAAAGGAAGCTGCCGACATCCAGTCCGCTGCAGTGGCCATTCCATTCGCTATTGGGCTAACGCCCCCTCCAGCAACATAAAATTCTTTAGTAGATCCTGCCCTGGAAATTATCGCAATAATGATATAGAGCAGAAAAGTAGCACCTACCAAAAGGTAGGTCCAAGTTTGTGCAGTCATAATTATAGTTTTTTAAAGCTCATCAACATCAAACTTTTTATCCAAACGGTTCATTAGATAAACATAAACGAAAATCAAAATCACAAAAGTGTAAATTGCCCCTTGGTGAGCAAACCAAAATCCCAAAGGAAAACCCCCTAACTGAAATTCATTCAACGCATCAGCAAATACAATCCCGAAGAGAAAAGAAACTGTAAACCAGATCATTAAAAGTATAAAGAGGTACTTTAAATTGATTTTCCAATAGGCTTTTTCGTTTTTTGTTGCCATTTCATAAAATATTTAAGTAGTAAAAGATAAAGAAGTTCTTCTTGATTTGCTAAAAAATAAAAGGGAGATTAAGCCAGAGAGAAATTGAGAAATTAATCCTTGAAGGGAATATTGGATCGAAAAGCTCGGTTCATCCAATTATAGGTGTCTGTTTTAAAAACCTCAATAGAGCGAGCAGGATCGAAATAAAAAGCCAAAACTTCAGCATTTACGCCATAATCAACCCTTAAGCTGGCCCCTGTAAGACTTTTAAAATTGACATAAAATACTAAGTCTTTGGGTTGGTTTTGATGTTGCTCAGCAGCTGCTGTAATTTCCTGAGTGACGACTCTAAGGAGCATAGAAGACTCTAAATGATAAAATTCTGAATCAAAGGCAGTTTGAAAAGGAAGTTCTGTCTGATAAGTAAGTGTAATCTGCTGCTGCGCATAGAGCTGAAGTGAACTAAAGCCAATAAGGAGTGTAATGAGGAATCGATTCATGGTTAAAAATTTTTTTATTCACCCTAATTTAAAAAATTATTTTAAGGCCGCTAAAAAGTGGGTGTTACTGGATTCGAACCAGTGACCTCTACCCTGTCAAGGTAGCGCTCTAAACCAACTGAGCTAAACACCCGTGATACCTATAAAGCTGCTTGTAGGGTTCGATCTAAAGTTGTGGATTAAAAAGTAATCCAAACAAGATAAAAATCACAAGCTTTTCTTCAAAGTAGAATTCAAAGATACACTTCGTTACAGATACTAAAGCAAGTTTTTTAGAAATTCTTTTAAGTTATACCGTAGTTCTATTTTCAAAGACTTATTTATAATCGGACGCTCTCTTTTTTCCTAATTTTAAAGAAAATTAGTTGTTCAATGAATCATTTTGCTTCTACTGTTCTACTTGCTAGTACAATTCTAATCGCGGCTTTAATCTATGCATTATCAAACAGATACGAACCTTCTCCTGTAAACGAATCATTTGTTATCGATACTTGGACGGGTGATATCTATGACCTACAAGGTAATAATTTGAGTGCTATCCATAGAAATTTACCGTATCAAGAGCCTAATAATGAAATGAAACCTGATAAAATTCAGTAATTGAAGTATGTAAAGAAAACTAGAGTACTATTGGGAATTCTTAGGGTAAAAAGTGGGAATTCGGCAATGAAGTATCCATTCTCTCATTTTCAACAGCATTACTTCATTCCCACATAGGAATTGAATCTGTAGCTAAGGAAATAAAATAATAAATACGCTCCGCTTTTGTATAAAAATATCTTCTGATACAAGCATAGTCAAAAACTATATTCATCAGAAAAATATATAAATAAGATTCTAATCCCCTACTACTTAGAAAAGTAGTAAGCGCTTAAAT
>WTIP01000143.1 GCA_011525195.1 Flavobacteriales bacterium
TCTGGCTTTTCACCATTCCTGCTCTGATCATGCCTTGTGTGATTTTCCGCACATCAGGCACGCGTTCTTCATAAGTTGTAAAAAGCGCATCCAGAATTAGAGTAAGGGAGGTCTCTTCTGTAAACTTCATTGATTATACCATTTTATTAGGTTAAAAATAAACTTCCTGTTGGAGTTTACAAGAAATTTTGCAAGGGAATTTGTTCTTGCTTTAAAAAGCCATTTTGGGGAAGCTGTTTGGAGGCTACTAATTCGATTACAGTAACAATTGATGCTGCAGTAGTCCAGGAAATGGCTCGCCATTTCATAAAATAATAAAATAGGTAATTTTTTTTCGGAGCTACCCTTTGATTGATAAGTAAAAATAGAGAAATTGAATTCATTTTAACAGTCTACTAAATGGGAATAAAGTATTTTCGCATAAAAAACAAGCGCCTTGCATGCACTGATCTATTATACAGCCTATCCTTTATTGTGCCTCCTATCACGGCTCCCTTTTGCTATAGTCTATACGCTTTCCGATCTGTTGTGTTTTATTATTCATCGCCTTGTCGGTTACCGAAAGGAAATCGTGCGTTCCAATTTAAAACGTGCCCTACCCCACTTCAGTGAAGCAGAGTACAAAAGAATTGAAAAAGAGTTTTACCGGCATTTTTGTGATATTTTTTTGGAAATCATTAAGTCTATGGGCATGACAAAAGAAGAAATGTTAACGCGTTTTCAAGTAAAAAATATTGAAGTATTGACTCAATTTGAAAAAGAAAAAAGATCGGTATTTATACTTTGTGGGCATTATGCCAGCTGGGAGTGGATGATGTCTTTGGGCTATCGTATGAAGCATACGGGTTACGGTATTTACAGACCAATTAGAAACCCTTATTTTAACCGACTAATTCAACGAATACGAAGCCGCCACAGCGCATTTATGATTCCTCAGCAGGAAGCAGCAGCGATTATTCGAACAAGAGAGTCAATTAATGAATGTGGAGTCTATGGATTTGCCAGCGATCAGTCACCGCGTCCTACTCCCAAAACCTATTGGCGTACATTTATGGGCATAGAAGTGCCAGTTTATACGGGAGCCGAACGTTTGGCCCGAGAATTAAATATTCCACTTGTTTATGGGGAAATCAATAGGGTGAAAAGGGGCTTTTATGAAGTAGAATTTAAGCTGCTTTCCGCTCAGCCCAAGACTACGGAAATAAATGAAATTACAGATCGCTATACGGCTTGGTTAGAAAAACAAATAAGTCAGGACCCAACTCAATATATGTGGTCTCATCGTCGATTTAAATACGCTAAAGTTTAGAAAAGAGTGTTAATTTCTTCTGTAAATTGCTCGGCCAATCTCTGGGCTTCTTTTTCTGATTGAGCCTCAGTATAAACCCTTAAAATAGGTTCTGTATTCGATTTGCGCAGGTGTACCCAAGACTGTTCAAAATCAATTTTTACACCATCAAGCGTAGAAATTTTTTCATTTTGGTAGCGCTTTTCTAGTTCTTTTAATACCCTATCAGGATCAATACCTTCCCCCAAATCTGCTTTGTATTTGGCCATATAATAAGCGGGATAACTCTCTTTTAGTATCGCGACACTACAATTGCGCTCTACCAATAATGATAAAAACAAGACCACTCCTACTAAGGCATCACGCCCGTAATGGGATTCAGGATAGATCACCCCTCCATTTCCTTCTCCACCAATTACAGCTTTTTGTTTTTTCATTTCTGTAACGACATTGACCTCCCCCACTGCACTTGCGCTGTATTTTTGATTGTATTGCCGGGTCAGATCAGCCAGCGCTCGTGTTGAGGAAAGATTGGAAACGGTAGGTCCTGGCGTTTTACTTAAAATATAATCGGCACAAGCTACTAAAGTATACTCTTCACCAAACAAGACCCCATTTTCATCAACAAAGACGAGTCGATCTACATCTGGATCTACTGCGATACCCATATCGGCTTGGGTTTGGACTACGGTTTCGCATAAATCAGTAAGGTGTTCTTTTAAGGGTTCAGGATTATGAGGAAAATCCCCATTGGGGGTACAATGAATCTTGATGACTTCCACCCCTAAATTTTCTAAAAGCTGGGGGATCACAATTCCTCCAGAGGAATTTACGCCGTCAACGACAATTTTAAATCCACGGGCTTTTATTTTTTCTGGTGTAACTCCCTTTAAATGCAAACAGGACTGAATGTGTTTTGTTAAGGCTTCAGTATTTGGAATTATTGTACCAAGTTGGTCTACTGCGACAAAGTCAAAACTTTCTTTAGAGGCGATATCAAGCACCTCTGCCCCTGCTTCAGCATTTATAAACTCTCCCTTTTCATTAAGTAATTTTAGTGCATTCCATTGTTTGGGGTTGTGACTTGCCGTAATCACAATACCGCCATTTGCCTTTTCCATCGCCACACTTAAAGCAACCGTTGGGGTTGTAGAAAGCCCTAGGTCAATGACGTCAATACCCATCCCTACAAGTGTATGATTGACCAATTGGTGAATCATAGGACCCGAAATACGTGCATCACGACCCGTGACCACGCTTAGCTTACCCGTATGGGACTGGATCATCCATTGGGCGTAAGCGCTGGTAAACTTGACAACATCTAAAGGACTGAGTGTAGTTCCCGCAGAACCTCCTATTGTTCCCCGAATACCTGATATGGATTTGATTAAAGTCATTTTTTGTTAAAGATACTTGTTATAATTAAACTTACCAGGCGTAATTAAAACGGATAAGCCCCATAAATGCATTAGGCAGTCCACTTTGACTTGCTGGATTAATTAAGTATTGAAAATTGGGCTGAATATGCCACTTTCTATTTATAACCCATTGGTAAGTAAGCTCTAAGGCAGTTTCATTTTTTAGCCCCCCTTCAAATTGAGATTGATAATAGTCTGAAAAATTTACATGGGCGACCGCAATCCCAATTCCATCTTCAGCTCTTTTAGGGCTTAGCCCTTGAAACCAAAATCCCCCGCCCATATATCCAGCCACCGGATTGTGTGTGCTAA
>WTIP01000151.1 GCA_011525195.1 Flavobacteriales bacterium
AACTGTTTAGTCTGAGTGAATTAGAACAGCTTTTCTCTGTTGAGGGAATTCAAAAGGGGGGGGCGCGCTTTGATTTTGAAAAAGCAAAATGGATAAATCACCAGTATATCAATAATAAAAAGGCAGAAGAACTTTTAGAAATAGAGATAGTGCGTCAACAACTTAAAAGCGTAGATCCGCAAAAGCAACTCCAAGTAGTTCAATTGATCAAAGAACGACTCTTTACATTGAATGATCTTGCAGAAGAAATACAGTGGCTCAATGAGCCTGAAAAATATGATGATAAAACGGTTCAAAAACTAATATCCAAAGCTCCTGGGCAGCTGTTGGTCGCGCTTAGTGCTCGTATAGAGGAGCTATCAGGAATTGAAAATTTAAAAGACGCATTGATGACTTGGGCTAAGTCGAATGATGTCCCTGTGGGATTCATGATGCAGTCTTTAAGGATTTCATTGGTCGGAGCGCTATCAGGTCCTGATTTATTCGAAATTTGTAACATTTTAGGGAAAGACGTAATTTTAAAAAGAATCAATTCAGCAATTTCATTTTTTAACCAAAAAACTTAATCCTATGGTCCCTTATATTCTTCTTGGTCTTTTTATTCTACTCTTATTTTCGGGTCTTTTTATTGTCAAGCAACAAACAGCGGCAATAATAGAACGCTTTGGTCGATATATAAAAATTCGGCAATCTGGGCTGCATTTTAAAATTCCTCTTATTGATAAAATTGCGGGAAGGATTAGCCTTCGTATCATGCAGTTAGATGTTATTGTTGAGACAAAGACCAAAGATGATGTTTTTGTGAAATTAAAAGTCTCTGTACAATATCGAGTTGTGCAAGATAAAGTTTACGATGCCTTTTATAAATTAGATTATCCTCAAGATCAGATCACCTCTTATGTTTTTGATGTGGTACGCGCGGTAGTTCCTAAAATGAAATTAGATGATGTCTTTGAAAAGAAAGATGAAATTGCTAATGCTGTAAAGGGCGAGCTCAATGATGCCATGATAAATTATGGTTATGATATAATAAAAGCGCTTGTGACAGATATTGATCCTGACAGCGAAGTCAAGGCGGCTATGAACCGAATCAATGCCGCTGAACGAAAAAAAGTAGCCGCACAATATGAGGGAGATGCTGAACGAATCTTAATTGTAGAAAAGGCCAAGGCTGAAGCTGAAAGTAAACGATTACAAGGGCTTGGAATTGCAGACCAAAGACGAGAAATTGCGCGTGGATTAGAAGAGTCTGTAGATGTATTGAATGGAGTAGGTATTAACTCTCAGGAGGCGTCTGCACTTATTGTAGTTACGCAGCATTACGACACCCTCCAATCTATTGGCGAAGAAACAAACAGCAACCTGATCCTGCTTCCTAATTCTCCTCAAGCGGGAAGTGAAATGTTGAATAATATGGTGGCTTCTTTTACAGCAAGTAATCAGATCGGTGAAGCGATGAAAGCTGAAAATTTAAAGAAGAAAAAGGGCCCTGATTCAGGATCAAAAAGCAAATCTTAGTTTTTTTTGGACCAGGTATCTCTAAGACCCACTGTTTTATTAAAAACGAGTTGGTTTGGCTTGCTATCAGGATCTACAACAAAATAGCCGAGGCGCTGAAATTGAAATTGCTCCCCTGACTTGGATTTAAAAAGGCTAGGCTCAGCATAACCCTTAATCGTTTTTAAAGAATTGGGGTTCAGGTGGCTCCTAAAATCGATGTTTTTGTCTCTGTCTGGCGCTTCTTCCATGAAAAGCCTGTCATACAGTCTAACCTCTACCGGTAACGCGTGTGCTTTACTGACCCAATGCAGAGTACCTTTAACTTTTCGCTGGCTCTCTGCTGTGCCACTCCCACTTTTGCTTTTCGGATCATAGGTGCAAATTATTTCTGTAATATTCCCAGAAGCATCTTTAATGACCGATTCTCCTTTAATTATATAGGCATTTTTTAAGCGCACCTCTTTGCCGAGTGTGAGCCTAAAGAATTTTCTATTTGCTTCTTCTTTAAAATCCTCTCTTTCAATAAATAAATATTTTGAAAAGGGCACTTCCCTGGTTCCCAAATCAGGCTGCTCTGGATTAATTTCACCCTCGAGCAGCTCTACTTGCTCTTCTGGGTAATTCTCTATGGTGAGTTTAACAGGGTCTAATACCGCCATCACACGGGGAGCACTATAATTTAAATCTTCTCGTACAGAAAACTCCAAAAGAGAGAGGTCTATTACATTCTCGCGCTTGGCTACCCCGGCAGCATCTACAAAATTTCGTAATGAAGCGGGGGTATACCCTCTTCTTCTTAGTCCCGCTATAGTGGGCATACGGGGGTCGTCCCAACCAGAGACATCGCCTTTTTTAATTAAGCTTGCTAATTTTCTTTTACTTGTAACCGTATAAGAAAGATTTAAGCGCGCAAACTCTCTTTGTTTAGGGCGCAGTTTCTTTTTAAGTGGAGAAAGCGCCTCTAAAAACCATTCGTATAGGTCTCGGTGTGGCTTAAATTCTAAAGAACAAAGCGAATGTGAAACTTGTTCAATATAATCAGACTGACCGTGGGTCCAATCATACAAGGGGTAAATACACCATTTATCTGCTGTACGGTGGTGTGTTTTAAATAAAATGCGATACATCACCGGATCTCGCATCAACATATTGGGTGCGGCCATGTCTATTTTGGCGCGTAAGACATGCGTTCCCTCAGCGTGTTTCCCCGCCCTCATCTCCTCAAAAAGCTGTTTGTTTTCAGCAATTGAACGGTTTCGGTAAGGACTCTCTGTCCCTGCTTCTGTTGGTGTTCCTTTCTGAGCAGCGATGGCTTCAGATGTTTGGGAATCTACATAGGCAAGGTCTCGATCTATAAGCGCTAGGGCCCAGTTATAAAGTTCTTCAAAATAATCAGAAGCATAGCATTCGCTGTCCCATTTGTAGCCCAACCATTTGATATTTTCTTTTATTGCGTCTACATAATGCTGCTCTTCTTTGGCGGGGTTGGTATCATCAAAACGAAGATTTA
>WTIP01000098.1:0-2516 GCA_011525195.1 Flavobacteriales bacterium
TGACTACAGCCCTCTTTTTTATTGGAATGTGGCTGATGGCCAGAAGAAAAATAGCCCATTGGATTTTTTGGATAGTGGGTGATGTAATCTCAATCCCCTTATACCTTTATAAAGGTTTGGGGCTGACTAGTTTTCAATACCTTATCTTTACCCTCCTTGCTATTTTCGGCTATTTGGAATGGAAAAAACACTACAACAAGACCCTACAAACTGCCTGAGGATTGTCCTTTACGGACCCGAATCTACAGGTAAAACAACGCTAGCCAAAGCCTTGGCCGCGGCCTATAGTACGACTTGGGCAGCGGAATTTGCGCGGGACTACCTTCAAAAAAAATGGGACGAAACGCAAACAGTTTGCACCCAAGAAGACCTGATAACTATCGCGCAGGGACAGCTAGCATCAGAAAATAAAGCCCTAAAAGAAGCGAAAAAAGTAGTATTTTGTGATACCAATATTTTAGTGACTCAAGTTTGGTCAGAAACGCATTTTGATGGCTACTGTGACCCTCGTATTCAAGCCTGGGCGCGTAATTTTCATTATGACTATTATTTTCTGACAGCAATAGATGTTCCGTGGCAAGCGGATGATTTGCGGGATCGCCCCCATCAGCGAGCCGCGATGTTTAATTCTTTTAAAGCCAAATTGCGGGAAAAGAAGTTGCCTTTTAGCGTGCTCGAGGGGAGCCACGAGGCAAGAATGGAGAAGGCCAAAGCCCAAATAAACGAATTACTACAACAATGAAAGCACTGACAGAAGCCGATCATGAGCAGCTTCAAAATAGCAATCGCTCCCTAGAGCTCCTACAGCGACAGTATGAATGTTTAGTCCACGGCAGTCCGGTCGACAAAGCGATAAAACCTGCTACTTTGGGTCATGGGATACAAGTACTGAGCGCCCAAGCCACCACGGACGCCTTCCATTATTTTAATCAGTATAAAGATACGCGCAGCTGGATGAAGTTTGTTCCCGCCTCGGGAGCAGCCAGCCGCATGTTTGCCCCCTTTTTTAATTATCAAGAGGAAAAAAACAAACCCAATTTTGATTTTGACGCCTATCTTCAATCACCCTCTGGGGTTCTTATTAGGCGCCTTTTTGAAGAACTCAAAAAGCTGCCTTTTTATCCAACGGCCTATAAGCAGATTATCGAAAACAGTTCCATTCCGCTGACGACAGATCGTCATTTTTTTGAGGTATTTATTAGGTTGGTATTGGACGAAAATGAACTGGCCTACCCGCAGCTACCCAAAGCATTGATTCCTTTTTTCAATGATAAGGATGGTCAGCAATGGAATGCATTTGAAGCCCAACTTTTGGAAGCTGCAAAATTGGGAGATTTACATCAGGCAGTGCCCGTCCACCTTACGATAGACAAGGCCCATCGTAGTCGCTTTGAAGCACAGGAAAAAGTCTTTCAATCTAAGCTACCCTCTAAGCAGCGACGTGAGTTTAAAGTAGAATATTCTTTTCAACACCCCCTAACAGACACGCCCTACCTGGATGAAGAGAAGGAATGGGGCAGAGATGAGGTAGGGAAAATCGATTTTCGAAAAGGAGGACATGGGGCTTTACTCGAAAATTTAAACCGCCTGGAGGCCGACTTAATTTGGATAAAAAATATCGATAATATCCTCTTAAATGAGGCCAATGCGGAAGGGGAAAAATGGATGAAAATTTTGGGGGGCTACCTGCTTCAAATTCAAAATCAAATATTTGATTTTTTGGAGGTACTCCAACACCCAAATTCAGCACCCGATAGGGAATCAATTTGTCGTTTTATAAGGACCCATTTTGATCGCGACTACCGCTTAGCTCCGCAAGGGAAACTCCCCAATAGTGTCCTTTATGATTACCTCAACCGGCCGCTCCGTATCTGTGGGATGATTCCCAATTCGGGCGCCAAGGGAGGCGGCCCTTTTTGGAAAAAAGACGCCCGTGGCAATACACTGCAAATTATAGAAGGAGTAGAGCTCGACCCAAAAAATGCCGCCCACCAGGAGGCACTCGCGCAAAGCACCCATTTTAATCCTGTACTTATGGTTTGTGGGATAACGAATCACAAAGGTGAAAAATTTTCCCTTTACGACTTTAGAGACGAAAAGCGTTTTATGGTCAGTGAAAAATCAAGGGGGGCCACAAAAATTAAAATTTTAGAATGGCCCGGCTTGTGGAATGGGGGGATGGCGGCTTGGAATACGCTCTTTATAGAGCTTCCCTCAGCAACTTTTCATCCAGTAAAAACAATAGCAGATTTAGTCCGCTGAGAAAAAGTTTGTTTTTGTATCTTTGAAGCACATCTCAAAGGGGTGCCCGCAGTAGGCGGGCTGAGAGCATACCCATAGAACCTGGGCAGGTCATGCTGCCAAGGGAAACTAGAGCAATACAAAATCAACGAATAATGACCCCTTTTATTCGAATAATTTATTCGAATGATCAAAAAGGAATGGCTGCTTTGTGCCTTATTTTTCGCCCTCTTTTTAAATGCGCAAAACCCAAATAAAGAAGAAGCAGGAGACTC
>WTIP01000098.1:2616-4331 GCA_011525195.1 Flavobacteriales bacterium
TCTGACGGGTATATTGACCGGGCACGGTCCAATTTAAAATCCTATTTTTTTCAAGGGAGCTATCAAGATAAAAATACCTTAGTCAGGGCGCTTCTTTTTGGGGGTCATGAAATCACCTATCAAGCGTGGTATGGTGTAGATGCACGTACTTTAACGACTGATCGTCGTGCCAATCCTGCAGGCGGAATGTATGATGATAATGGCTTACAAACGGGATTTTATGACAACCAGGTAGACGACTATAGGCAAGACCACTTCCAATTGCATTGGAATGAGCAGCTCAATCCGTTTTGGAGTTTTTCATTGGGCCTCAACTATACTTATGGGCGGGGTTTTTATGAAGAATACAATGACCTTTGGTACAGCTCCAATATCAGTTTGGGTCCTGAAACAAGCTATGCGTATCTCCAATTACCCGAAACGCCAGAGACCAATGCAACTGAGAATATTACCCAAAAATGGCTAGACAATGATTACTATGTGATGACCCTAGGGCTCAATTACCAACAACAAGGGACCCTGCTCAATATGGGCGCACTGGTCAGTCGCTATCTGGGAGATCATTACGGTGTCTTACTTTGGGGACAGCAACTGGGAGCAATACCACCGAATTACCGCTTTTATGAAAACCAAGGCATCAAAACAGAGGGGAATACTTTTATCAAATTGGGGCAACAACTCAATCCGCAATGGAATGCTTTTTTAGACCTCCAACTCAGAGGCATACACTACGAGGTTATGGGTGAAGTGGCGGGGCCAGCACAATTTCAAGTAGCGGATCAGTTTCTGTTTTTTAACCCTAAGGCAGGGATTACCTATGCACTTTCTGAAGCCCAAAAGCTTTATTTCTCCTATGCAAAAGCCCAAAGAGAACCCAATCGTACGGATTATGAAAACGGAAGTCCAAAGCCAGAAAAACTGAATGATTTTGAAATGGGTTGGCGGGTAAAAAAACCTCGCTTTCAAGCACAGGCCAATACCTATTGGATGGCTTACAAAGACCAATTGGTACTGACGGGTGCACTCGATGCGGTAGGGGCACCCCTCCGTCAAAATATCGGGAGAAGCCGAAGAATAGGACTGGAAATAGAGGCCCAGTGGCAGTTGCTAGATCAATTGTTGTGGAAACCCAATATCGCCTTGAGTAGCAATAAAAATTTGGACTTTTATTTTAAGCGCGATGGGGTCCTTAAGGCTTTAGCAAATACAAATTTGGCCTATTCTCCCAATTTTATTGCGGGGAATGCCTTGATATATGCGCCTACTACCGCTTTTCAAATCGGACTGCTTTCTAAATATGTCAGTCAGCAATATATGGGGAATATCGATTCGGCGGCCTCTCTACTCCCTGCGTATTTTGTCTCAGACCTATCTGTAGTGAGGCGCTGGCAACCTAGAAGGGGCCTAGCAAGCATACAGTGGTCATTACTGATCAATAATATTTTTAATGCCCGCTATGAGTCCAATGGCTATTTTTATACCTATGACGATAGCTGGTCTAACCCAGGAACAGTGACGACTCTAGAGGGGGCGGGCTATTATCCCCAAGCGGGCATTCACTTTTTGACGGGATTGACGCTCTCTTTTTAAAAGCGATAGGCAACGATCAGTCGCGCGACAAAAAGGCCCAGCGCACTTTGAGGGGTGGCATTGAGGAGCTGCTGCCCATAAAGGCTTAATTTGAGTTGGCGGTTATAGTCAATACCGATTTCTAG
>WTIP01000098.1:4431-8804 GCA_011525195.1 Flavobacteriales bacterium
TCAAAAGTATTACGGAGGTCTTGTTTATTCCCCCTCCAGAGGGTTTGGGTACTGTAGAGTGTCAACCCCCAATTAGTTCCACCCCGAGCAAGGTAACGGAATTGGAGCACTTCAGCACTTAAATCGAGATGTTGAAGACTACTCACACCGATAATACCGTGGCGTAAAAGACGGATCTTAAAGCTGCTTTCTTCCCGCTTTTCTACATTAAAATCAGTGTCTAAGCGCTGACTATACCCCTCCATGCTAAAACAGAAAAACACCAATAGAAAGGAAAAGAGATTAAAAAAGGGACTACGCAGCATAGCTTAAAGATAGCGTTAATTGCTGATACTCAGCAGCCCATCAAAAAAGTCAACCTGGTAAAACAGCAATGACTGGGGAGGATTTAGTTCCTCGCTGGGATTTAAGAGCTGACCTGTGGCCAAGCTGTATTGAAATGCTTCACAGCTACAGACGGCAAGAACCCCTTTCAACCCTAGTTTTGAGCAAGAGGTAGGCAGGTGGTTAGGACAAGTAGCCTCCCAAGCCAGAAAAGTACGACCATTTAAATTAAAAATAATGACGCCATTAATACCCAGGTCTTCAATTAAGAGACTATTTCCTGTATAATTCAATCCGCTGTATAAAGGGAGCGCTAGATTAAGCGTTCTTTGAAAGCGAATATCTACCAAATAGGGATTTCGATCCAAAGGGGTTTTCCCACAGCCATAAGTAAGTAAAACTGCGACTATAAGCAGAGAGAAAGCAGTAATTTTTTTAAGGACTAGTCTCAATTGTGTATCTTTGTTAGTCAATCCGCCTTTAGGCAGGATTTTTTTATTTAAAACGTAGAAATTATGAGTAAAGTATCGTATTATACCGAAGAGGGCTTAAAAAAACTACGTCAAGAGTTAAATCATTTAAAAGACGTGGAGCGCCCCAAAGCGTCACAGGCCATAGCTGAAGCACGTGATAAAGGCGATTTGAGTGAAAATGCGGAGTATGATGCCGCCAAAGAAGCCCAAGGCATGCTTGAAATGCAAATTGCCAAATTAGAAAATACACTGGCCAATGCCAGAATTGTCAATGAGTCTGAATTAGACAATTCTAAAGTATTGGTGCTGTCCACCGTCGAGGTAAAAAATAAAACCAATGGCGCCACAATGAAATACACCCTTGTTGCCCAAAGTGAAGCAGACCTTAAGACGGGTAAGATCTCGGTAGACTCTCCAATAGGGAAGGGATTGCTCGGCAAAAAAGTAGGTGAGCTGGCAGCCATTTCGGTACCCAATGGAACCATCGAGTTGGAGATCCTTTCCATTAGTAGATCCTAATGGAGACCCTTTTTAAAAAAATCATCAAGGGAGTCCTTCCCAGTTATAAGGTTGCTGAAGACGCTTCTTGTTATGCCTTTTTAGATATTAATCCCAATGCGAAAGGCCATGTACTTTGTGTTCCTAAGAAAGCCGTAGATCGACTATTTGACTTGCCCGAAGCGGAATATCATCAGCTGATGGATTTTGCCCGTAAAGTAGCCCTCGGGATGCGTGAGGTCATACCCTGCAAGCGCATTGCGCTTTCAGTCATCGGCTTAGAAGTGCCCCACGCCCATATACACCTGATCCCTATACAAAATATGCAGGAGGCTACTTTTCAGACCCGAGTACAGCCCACAGAAGAGGAGTTTGTTTCTTTGGCAGCAAGCCTCCAAAAAGCCGTAGCCAAACAGCTGTAATTCAAGTTTTATTTAAGAGTACTTGAAAAACAGAGCCCTTCCCAATTTCTGTTTTAAGGAGACTAATTTTTCCTGAATGAAACTCTTCTACGATGCGTTTTGCCAGTGATAAGCCCAGGCCCCAGCCTCTCTTTTTAGTAGTATAACCGGGTTTAAAGATTTGAGCCGCTATGTCTTTTCGCATCCCCCCTCCTGAATCTTGGAATAGAATCTCTACCGTTTGCGGCATTTCTTTGAGTGTAATATGCAGCGGGCCTTCTCCCTTCATGGCATCAATGGCATTTTTAATTAAATTTTCAAAAGTCCAACTCAGCAGTTCTGCATTTAAAGGGAGTAGGATTTTTTCATTAGGGAGATCAAGTAGAAATTTCACCTGTTTAGAGCTTCTCTTTTTGAGGTAATTCACGGTAGAGGTAAGAACACCGACCACATCTTTTTGACTCAAATCAGGAGTGGATCCCACCTTTGAAAAACGGGCAGTAATCAATTTGAGCCGATCGATGTCTTTTTCAATTTCCACTAAAGGACTGCTAAGGGGCTCTTTTTCTTTTAAGAGGGTAATCCAGCCCATCATAGATGTTAGCGGTGTCCCAATTTGGTGGGCGGTTTCTTTTGCCATGGCGGCCCAAAGGCGATTTTGTTCTGCGATACGAGCCGTTTTATAACCAAAAAAGAGCACCGCACCGAAGAGGAAAATAATCAGCAATAGCGCCATTGGATAGTACTGTAATTTTTTGAGTGTAGCCGAATTGCCATAATACAATTTCTGGTCAATCAGCAGTTGGCCGCTGCTGTCACGATATTGAATTAGGAGGGGTTCATTTTCTAGCTTTATTTTTTCGAGCAGTCGATAGAGCGCCGTAGAATCTGCACTTTTTTGATCCCATTCAATATTTCGAATTTCAAGAATTTGTTCTTGTGCATCTACTTGGATCATGGGGTTTTGATCTGCGCGTTTTAGTATTTCAAAAGTGAGGTTACTTAAATTTTGGTTTTGGATATAGGCTTTTTGAGCCATAACCCAGAGTTCCATTTTATTGCGTTCTTCTTCACTTAAATTCCGAAAAAGGACAGTTGTATTCCACAGTATTAAAATGACAATGGCAAAGGCAAAAATCAACCAGCTGTTTTTCAGCTTTAAGATGCGTTTTTGAATTATTCTCATACAGCCCTTTCTACGAAGATACTTCAATTTAAGAAAACCCGTGAAAGGGTTTGTGCCCCTAAAACTTTTAGTATTTTTGTGACAAATCAATAAGCATATGGAGGTTATCGGTAAAATAAAATGGATTGATGAAATAAAAACATATGGGAATAATGGGTTCCGCAAGCGTGAAGTTGTCGTGACAACAGAAGAGCAATACCCACAGCATATATTGGTTGAATTTATTCAAGATAAATGCGATTTACTCAATGCCTTCCGGGTCGGACAATCTGTAAAAATTGGAATCAACCTGCGCGGCAGAGAGTGGGTAAACCCCCAAGGGGAAACCAAATATTTCAATTCGGTCCAAGGCTGGCGGATAGACGCTGTAGAGGCGGCTCCCTCTACAGAAATGCCTCCCATGCCTCCTGCCTCTGCATTTGAGCCCGCTGATGGCGATGCTAATGAGGTGGAAGACGATCTTCCTTTCTAAGAATTATTTTATATCTCGCCATAGCGATAGCAGCTTACTAGGTGGTCGTTTACCATGCCTGTTGCCTGCATAAAGGCGTAGATTACTGTGGGCCCTACAAAAGCAAACCCTTCTTTTTTTAAGGTCTTACTCAGCTTTTCCGCTACAGGCGTATAGGGCGGAATTTCACTGATTGTTTTATATGAATTCGTCTGTGGGCGACCCCCCACAGCCTCCCAAAGAAAGTTTCCAAAGCCGTATTTTTCATCTAAAGACAGAAAAGCTTGGGCATTGCGCACTGCCGCCTCAATTTTTTGACGGTTCCGAATGATTCCTGGGTCTTCCATAAGGCGTGCTTTTTTCTTTAGGTCATAAACGGCCATCTTAGCCGCTTGAAACTGATCAAAAGCGCGGTGGAAGTGCGGTCTTTTTCGCAGCACGGTGATCCAACTCAAACCCGCTTGAAAGGTTTCTAAGATTAAAAATTCAAAAAGTTTTTGCGCCTCATAACAAGGGACACCCCACTCCTGATCGTGATAGTTTTCATACTGTATATCCCCCACACACCAGTCACAACGTTTTTTAATCATCAAATAAAGGTAAAAAAAAAGCATCCGTGAAGGATGCTTTGTATGTTAAGGGGATCTGAATTATACCAAAGCAACGCGCTCAAAGCCCGTAACTGCAGCATCACCAGCTGATTTAACATAAGCAGCTACTGAAATTTTACTGTCTTTGATATAGTCTTGATTCACCAAGGTATTGTCTTTATAAAAACGCTTGATTTTCCCTTTTACGATATTGTCGAGCATTGCTTCAGGTTTCCCTTCTTGACGAAGTTGTTCTTTCGCAATTTCGACTTCTTTTTCTACAACACTTGCATCAACTTCTTCTTCATTAAGTGCAATGGGATTCATGGCGGCGACTTGCATAGCCACATTTTTGGCTACTTCCTCTCCAGTATCGATTGCAGCAGAGAGCCCTACTAAGGTTCCAATTTTATTTCCTGCATGGATATAGCTTCCTACAAAAGGCGCTTG
>WTIP01000098.1:8904-11612 GCA_011525195.1 Flavobacteriales bacterium
CCCTCAGAAGAGTCTCTGTCTGCGCGGTTGGCCGCTACTTTTTGTCCTTTCTTTCTGAGATTTTCAACTGCTTTTTCAAAATCTCCTTCCGCTTCAACAAGCGCTTTTTTACAATCCATCATCCCCGCTCCTGTTGCTTGACGGAGTTTATTTACTTCAGATGCAGTAATTTTCACAATTATCTATTTTAGTTATTAAGCTTCTTTTTCTTCCGTTGGTTCAGCCTCTGATTCTGATGCTGTTGGGGCCGCTACTTCTGGTGTTTCCTCAGCTGTTTCCAATTCTGCAGCTACTGTTGTTTCCTCTTGCTTAGCCACAGCTTCCATGTCTTCAGCATCTGTTTCTGAGGTGGCTTCTTTTTCTTTTTTACGCTCACCGAGACCCTCCGCGACAGCAGCGGATACAAGGCTTAAGATTTTTTCTATAGATTTTGAAGCATCGTCATTAGAAGGAATGACAAAATCCACATCTCTGGGGTCAGAGTTGGTATCTACCATTGCAAAAATGGGAATTTTTAATTTTTGCGCTTCTTTCACAGCGATGTGCTCACGCGTAGTATCTACAATAAAGATTGCACCTGGCAGACGAGTCATTTCAGTAATAGAGCCTAAGTTTTTTTCTAATTTTGCTCTCAGACGGTCTACTTGTAGGCGTTCTTTTTTAGAGAGGGTTTCAAAGGTTCCGTCTTTTTTCATACGGTCTATTGCTCCCATTTTCTTTACCGCTTTGCGGATCGTAACAAAATTAGTTAACATCCCTCCAGGCCAACGCTCTGTGATATAGGGCATATTTATAGACTTGGCTTTTTCTGCCACTATGTCTTTTGCTTGTTTTTTTGTAGCTACAAAAAGAATTTTACGTCCTGAAGAAGCGATTTTCTTTAATGCTTCACAGGTTTCTTCAATTTTTGCCGCTGTTTTATAAAGATTGATAATGTGGATACCATTGCGCTCCATATAGATGTAGGGAGCCATATTGGGATTCCACTTTCGAGTGAGGTGTCCGAAATGGACGCCTGCATTTAGCAGGTCATTTACTTCTGGTTTTGCCATTTTTTTTAGTTTACGTTCCTTTTGATTAGCAACAGATCTCGAGATTTGTTTAGATGCTAAACTAATTTACGCCGTAGCGCTTTAAGCAACTGGTTTAATTAATAAATGAATGAACTGAGCCTTGCTATTCAAGGCGGTACCAATTAACGTTTCGAGAATTGGAATTTTTTTCTTGCTTTTTTCTGACCAAATTTCTTCCGCTCCACCATTCGAGGATCTCGTGTTAGGAGTCCTTCTGGCTTTAATTCGGCACGAAATTCTTCATTGATTTTACAAAGTGCTCTCGCGATAGCCAAACGAACGGCTTCTGCTTGTCCATTGGTTCCTCCTCCTTTTACAGTAACATTTAAATCGTAGTTTCCTTCATTATTTGTTAGTAATAAAGGCTGTTGGATTTTATATTGTAAAGCAGCAGTAGGAAAGTACTCTGTATATTTTTTCTTATTAACTGTGATTTCGCCTTTGCCTTCGCTGACGTAGATACGCGCAACAGAGGTTTTTCTTCGGCCTATAGTGTGAACAGTATCCATTATAGATAATCGTTTATATTAATGGTTTTTGGATTTTGTGCTTGGTGTTGGTGTTCTGCATCACCATAAACACGTAAATTTCTGAACAGCGCAGCACCTAATTTTGTTTTAGGGAGCATACCGCGAACCGCATTTTCTACAAGGCGGGTCTCTTTTTTCTTGTGAAGCTGTGTCGCATTGAGTATGCGTTGCCCACCCGGATATCCCGTATGACGAACATATTCTTTTTGTTCCCATTTGTTACCGCTCAGTGTTACCTGTGCTGCATTTATAACAACAACATTATCACCACAGTCTACATGAGGGGTGTAATTCGGCTTGTATTTACCTCTTAAGAAATTTGCAATTATGGCGGCTACCCTTCCTAGTGGAAGTTCTTTGGCGTCAATGACAACCCAGTCTTTCGTAACTGTAGCAGCATTTGCAGAAATTGTTTTATAGCTTAATGTATTCACAATAAATAATTTAAACTGTTGAAAATTGATTCAACGGGCTGCAAATGTACAATTATATATGGGTTTGAAAAAATTTTTTATTCTAATTTTTAGGTCTTATAAAGACAGCCTTATTTGGTCTAATGGGCTTCTAACCAATTGGCCCCAATTCCGATATCAACCACAAGGGGAACTTCTAGTTTAAAAGCGCTTTCCATCTCCTTTTTTACCATGGTTTGAAGGGCTTCAATTTCCTCTTTGGGTACATCAAAAACAAGTTCATCATGTACTTGGAGCAGCATTTTTGAGTTCCATTGCTCAGCTTCGAGTCGCTTTTGTATGGCTATCATGGCCAGTTTAATAATATCTGCAGCACTTCCTTGTATGGGCGCATTTACCGCATTGCGTTCTGCAGCACCTCTGACTACAGCATTTTGTGAATTAATGTCTCTTAAATAGCGCCGCCTTCCCAGCACAGTCGTTACATAGCCATTGTCTCTGGCAAAGTCAACCTGATCATGAATATAGTTTCTCAACATGGGATAGCTTGCATAGTAGGTGTCTATCAGTGCCTTAGCCTCTGTCCGATTAAGGCTTGTCTGCTGGCTCAAACCAAAAGCAGAAACGCCATAGATAATACCAAAATTGACTGTTTTTGCATTACTCCTTTGCTCACGACTTACCTCTTCAGG
>WTIP01000088.1:0-4159 GCA_011525195.1 Flavobacteriales bacterium
TCACTGAACAAAAACTAAAACTAGACAAAGTATGAAATCAAAACAATTTAATTTTAACGCAGTCAGTATCCTACTCTTGCTTTTTGTATTTACATTAGGCAACTTGTATGCGCAGCAAACTATTACTGGTAATGTTACTGACGAAACAGGTCCACTACCGGGAGTTACTGTAGTTGAAAAGGGTACGTCCAATGGGACTACTTCTGATTTTGACGGAAATTTCACAATTAGTGTGGCTGACGAAAATTCAATCCTTGTATTTTCTTATCTAGGATTTATAACTCAAGAAGTATCAGCTAGCTCAGATTCTTTCAATATTACTATGGTTTCGGGCGCAGATGAGCTACAAGAAGTAGTTGTCACAGGTTACGGTACACAAAGAAAAGCAACTCTTACTGGATCAGTAGCTTCAATTGGTGGCGAAGCTCTTGAAAAATCTTCTTCACCTAACTTAGGTACTGCACTAGCTGGAAAAGTAGCTGGTGTTTTCATTGACGCCTCTAATGGTGCTCCAGGAGCAGATACACCTGCCATTAGAATTAGAGGTACTAATACTTTTAACAATTCCTCGGCGCTTGTTGTTATTGACGGTATTCCTGATAGGGCTGGTGGTCTTGCTAGAATTAATCCTGCTGACATAGAAAGTATATCTGTACTTAAAGACGCATCTGCAGCAATCTATGGAGCGCGTGCAGCGAACGGAGTAATTCTTGTTACTACTAAAACTGGTAAAAAAGGAGATGCCAAAGTTAAGTTTACCTCAAATTATGGATGGCAAAACTTTACGGTATTACCTGATATGTTGCGAGGTGAAGAATATATGGACTTAGTTAATCTTTTAAATGTTTATAAATTACCTGTTGGAGAATGGACTGCTGCAAATGCGGTAAGAGGACAACCTTTTACAAGACCTAATGGAGAGGTTTTAAATCCAACATATAGTTCTGAAAGAATACAAAATACCGCTGCAGGAAATGATTTATGGGCTTACCCTAATACAGATTGGATGGAAGCGGTAACAAGAAGAAATGCTCCAACCACAAGACAAAATGTTCAAGTTACTGGTGGAGATGACAATGTTTCTTACTTAGCCTCAGCTGGTTACCTAAGACAAGATGTGAATTTTAAGGGGGCACCCAAAGGATTTACTCAGTATGATTTTCGATTAAATCTAAACGCTAAGATCAATGATTTTATTGATGTTGACTTAGGTCTTTACTCTCGCCAAGAAGAAAATTATACCGCAACTGAAAGGCCAGCTTTTGCATTTAATGCAATTCAAAGACAATATCCTTGGTTTCCAGCTTACTGGCCTACAGGAGAGTTTGGACCTGATATCGAAAATGGTAACAACCCCGCAATTCGTGCTACTGATGAACCTGGTTATAATGATAGCAGTACAAACTTTGTTCAAAGTAATATCGGTATAAATTTTAAAGTACCTGGTGTTGAAGGGCTTTTACTTCGTGGGAATGTGGCTTATGATAAGATGAATTTTGACCAAAAATTATGGCAGCGTCCATGGCAACTATACACCTGGGATGGAGTCAATAGAGATTCCTCAGGTTTAACTGCAGCTGACCGAGGTCCTGGAGATCCAAGTTTACAGCAAGATCACACCACTAGAACAGATGTTACTGCCATATTTAATGCTTCTTATGAAAAAGATTTTGGCGATAATTACTTCAAAATTTTGGGGGGTATAACACGCGAAGAAACTGAAATCAGTTTTATGAGAGCGTTTAAGCGTTTCTTCCTTTCAAATGATCTAGACCAGCTTAGTTTTGGTGGACAAGACGGGCAGTTCAGTCAAGGTACAGGAAGTCAAATTGCACGTATTCACTACTATGGCCGTTTAAATTATAACTACAAAGAAAAATATCTTATAGAAGGAGTTGTTACTTATGACGGTTCATACACATTCCCAGAAGCCACCCGTTATGGAGTCTTTCCTGGAATATCAGCTGGCTGGGTTATATCTGAGGAAAGTTTCTTTGATTCGGTAGGTTTCTTGGATTACGCAAAACTTAGAGGTTCTTGGGGACAACTAGGAAATGACAATGTTGCACCATTTCAATTCTTAGCATCATATGGATTTTCTGCAACAAGTTTAGGAGATGTCGTTACTACAGCTTATGAAACAAAAGTCCCTAATCCAAACATTACATGGGAGACACAAACCTCTTCGAATATTGGTATTGATTTAAAAGCTGTTAATAATAGACTCTCTTTAGGATTTGAATATTTTAGAAATTTAAGAGAGGATATTTTAACCCTACCAAACAAAACCCTTCCTGCATACAGTGGTATTGTGCCACCTGCTCAAAACATTGGAGAATTTGAAAACAAAGGGATTGAAATTACAGCTGGATTTAATGGTGAAACTAATTCAGGTTTTACCTACAATTTCCTATTTAATGTAATGGATTCAAACAATAAATTATTATTTGTTGACGAACCAGATTTGGCAGACCGCCCATGGCAGAGAGAAACTGGTGGTGAAATCGGAAGACCTCTTCGTTATGAATTTACCGGAGTTTTCCGTTCTCAAGCAGAAATCGATGCTGAAACTTTAGATTACAGCGCAATTGCTCCACTCTTAAAACCTGGAGATGCCAGAGTTGCAGATATCAATGGAGATGGAAGAATTACCCCAGCTGATAAAACCCGTGTAGGTGGAAGTACATTTGCTGATACCCAGTTTGGATTCAATACTGCTATGACCTATAAAAACTTTGATTTTAATATGTATTGGAATGGAGCTTTGGGTGGTTACAGTGTTTATGAGTGGGAATTTATGTCAGGAACTCTTGCTAATGTTCAGCGTGATATTAGAGATCGTGCGTGGTCAATTGATAATCCGAATGCGCCATTTCCCCGTTTAGCAGATCGTGGTGACCAGTGGTATTCAGGCCAAACTGATTACGCTTTAATTACTCGTGATTTTTTCCGTCTTAAAACGTTAGAATTAGGGTATAATTTTGATGATTCAATTACTAGTAAAATCAAAGCAGATAATATCAGATTATCTGTAACAGGTACAAACCTTATCACAATAACTGATTTCCCTTTTGATCCTGAAGTTGTTCAAAATGGATTAAATGTTTCAAACACTAGAGCAGCTAGTGGAGGAAATACAAGTAATGGTGGATCATATCCATTACTTAAAACAATAATAACCGGAATACAAATAACTTTTTAATTATATAAACATGAGAAAAATGAAGAAGACTATTTCGAAAATTGCTGTTGGATTTATGTTTGTTTCGGCGCTGATAAGCTGCCAAGATGATTTTTTAAGCACAACTCCACTCAGCGAAATTGCGGAGTCTAATGTGTGGTCTTCAGCTAAATTAGCTGAGGCTGCAGTATTGGACCTTTATCAAGGAACATGGGCAGGAACTTTGACCCGTGAGGAAACTACAGATGCCTTCACAGATCAGGCAGTGTTCACTCACCCTGGACGTGGAGTAGATGGCTACACTGAAGCAAAAATGAACCCTTCAGGTGGCTACATGGATATGCAATGGTTTAGTTGGACACAACTTTATCCATTTATTCGTAGTTCAAATATTGCAATACAAAAGCTAACTGCTAATGAAGGTGGATTAGATGCAGGGCTTGCAACAAGACTGCTCGGAGAAGCTTACTTTATGCGTGGCTATTTCTTTACTCAACTAATGAGACAGTATGGTGGAATTGTACTTTTGACAGAGCCTCTTACTTTAGAAAGTGAAGCTGAGAATCCAAGATCTAGCTTTGAAGCGACCGTAAATCAAATCATTTCTGATCTTGATCAGGCTATCTCCCTTTTGGCTGATGCTCCAGTAGATAAAGCAAGAGCGCATAAAATTACAGCTCTTGCCTTAAAATCTAGAGTATTAACTCACGCAGCAAGTGATTTGTATGAGCCTTCTAAAGTAGGTGGGGTTTCTACACTTGCTTCTTATGGTAACAAAGAACTTGTAAGCTATACTGGTGGCTCTCAAGAGCAACGCTGGCAAGCCGCAAAAGCTGCTTCAAAAGCACTTCTAGACGCAACATCTGGATATAAGTTAGATTATGCAGCTCCCGCTTCATTTGAGGAAGCTAAGCAGAATTATGAAGATATCTGGTTACAAGGAGACAAGAATCAAGACTTTATTTGGGGTCGAATGAT